>JAGQPC010000562.1 GCA_020426925.1 Planctomycetales bacterium
ATGGCCTGCTGTACGCTTGATCTGGAGTTCGCCAACAGCATGACTTCGTCTGATCGGCTCCACGGATAGAAAAGAGTAGCAAAAACCATTTTCCAAAATGGCGAACCGTGATCGAGACTCACGCGGCCCAGCGTAAGACCTTGATCGTGATCCAGGCAGCCAGCTTGCATCAGGTCTGTCGCGCCTGCCCACCGTGCCGAGCCATAAGCGTCACTGGTCGTCGCCATTGCTGAGCGGGATTTCCAAATTGCAACAACAAGCACTAATACAGCCAGGCCGGGCAACAGGCAGATGATTCCTGCCAATATGCCAACTACGAGCATAAGCATCGACACCAGCTCGAACCGCTTGATTTGAGTTACGAGCTTTCCCATAGTTCCGGAGCGTGAATTCAACATGCAATAGCCTCCACGGAGTTGGTGAAAAAAACAGGGGCTGTTCTGCAAATGCAAAACAGCCCCTTCGCAAGACGACGGGTTCCGACGACTTAGTCGAATGCCGAGTTGGCGGCGGCCCCGGCTATGCCGGAAACCAATCCACTTGCTACTCCCGCTGCGATACCGCAGCCGCAATCGCAACCGGTTACCGCAATCGCTGACAGAACAATCAATGCGCGCACGAAGTTCTTCATCTCATGTCCCTTTCACAAAAACGAATATGGACCGAAAACGGGAATTAGTCCCCACACCTGATTACGCGCCGCAGCATGGAAACAATGCAACTTCAAGTCGAGTTTTTGAGAATTCCTGGCGAAGGCTGTTCGCGGCCGCGAAACTATGTCCGAGTTATTTCCAACGTTGAGCTGGATTGAGATCTTCACGCGATCGACCAACTTGCACGACCCGCGGATTCAACAATCGCACCAGAGGCTACCGCTATCCCCAAATGTACCGTTGTACCGTGCCCCTAACTTTCGCAGCACGTCGACCAAAAAGCGGTACAGTGTCACAGCAATTTCAGTTCACTTTTCCCAATCCGTTGGTAATCTCTAGCCCACATCGCTAGACTAACGCCAACGAGTGGCCTCCAATGGTTGAAGTTCGCGTAAACCGCCGTCGCTCGGTTACGCTGGTCGTTGGCCTGCCAATCGGCGTCACGCGATGCAGTCATGGATACTTTTGAACAAATCTGGGATACCTCACGAAGCAACTCACTGTCGTGGATGTATCCAGCCGCGATATGGTGCGGACTGGCTGTTCTAATCGCGTTAAACGTACTCAGGAATCGTTTGTTGCGTCGAATTGCAAAACTTGTTGCAATCGGTGTTTTTTCAATGTTGGCAACCGAGTTTTCGGCTCAAGCAATACATGAGAAATGGCGTATTCGGCGGGAGTGGGCGGATCTGCATCCCGATCAGATGACCGAGGCCGGACTTGATGCTCTGTATGCTGACGGTGCGAATCTGACACTTGGCCCAGTGATATTTGGCTTCAGGGCTTTTGTACTTTTTGTGGGCATTACCGTCCTGCTTTCGCTACTTCGTGCGTTGATCACATCACGACGGACGGGCGCGATGGCTGTCACCGAATGTGACCATTCACAGATGGAATCATCTGCGTCTACTGACAGCCCGAGTAATCCTCCGGACGTCGTATCCTGAATCAGTCGTGGCGTACTATCCGATCCTGCTGACCTCCGAAGGCGCGCGTTTTGATTTCGATCGTCAACCGTTGTCGGCGGTTGAGCGAATATCTGGACTTCGCGTT
>JAGQPC010000563.1 GCA_020426925.1 Planctomycetales bacterium
CCAGTCTCCTTCCGCCCAGGTTGAATTACTCTCGAACGCATCTTCGTATTCTGCTGCGGAAAACACAGCCACAAAATCACTGCTGTTAAACTCGCCGTCCAGATTCGCGTCGCCAAGAAACGTATTCAGAATTGTTTCAACAAGGTAAACCCGGTCTCCAACGTCAAACGCTCCGTCTCCATTGAGATCAGCGGCGGCAACGTCGGGTGCTCCACCGACAAGCCACGTCGCCTGAAGGTCGATGTCGGCAACATCAACAGCGCCGTCTGAGTTCAAGTCACCTGCGAGCTGACTGCCAAAAACCAGCGATCCCCAGTTTCCACCGTGAAACAAGTTTCCGTCTTCATCCGCGCCCGAAACCGTCTCTGCGTGATTCCAGTCGGCCCAAAGAATTCCGGATCCACCAAATCCAGGCTTGGCGTCGCCTTGCGGATCGAACTCATCAAAGTCCTCTGGGATGTCAACGTCTCGCCAAAACAGATCGAATCCCATGGAGTGCGTCGGCTCGAAACCATCAACGATTCCAAACGGAATAGCGACCTCAACCGCATAGCCTTCATACGTTGCGCCAGGGTTCGCCACGATTTCAGGATTTGTCGCACCAGCCGCACGCAAATCGTCGTACGTTCGAGCCGCGACATCGCGGCCACCGACGGCACTGAAGTCTGTCGAATCGCGGATTTCAAGATAGCCTTCTTTGATGACTTCGAAATCGCCAGCTCGTTCCATATGAACCTCAACGCCAATGTCATTCGGTCCAGGATTCGGAGCTGGGAATTCATTGTTTAAACCCATCGTGAATTGAAAATCATCAAGGTTGGGTTCCTCTTCATCGATCGCGGGAAACGCAATTTCCGCGATAAGGTCATCGGTGTCGTTATTCGCGTCAATGAAAATTTCAAATCCATCGTTCAGAAAGTTCGATAAACCATCGGGTCCGCGGAAGCCGAAAGCTTCGTCGTCAATGAAGACGCCGAGCACATACAGGAAGTTTTGATCATACGCAAAATAAACCGCCGAACCGTAATCGGAAGGTCCTTCCGGTTCGTAGGCAATCGGGTCTGTTCCGTTGAACGGACCAATTCTGTCGATGTCGAACACAATGTGGTCGCCCTTCGCATCGGTAGGCTCCCCGACGCCCTGGCCCTCCGGAAACTCAGGCTGCTGGGCTATCGTCGTATAATTCGCCAAAGGCCAATCGCTGAAGTCGCCATCGATCTGTTTCGGAGATCCCGTGAACGGAACAAACACTTCACCTTTTGGACCAGCAAAACTCGAAATCGAACTCGTAAGAATCACCAAAGCCGCAAACGCAAATCTCAGTTTCATCGGACACCTCCAAGTCACAATTACAATTCGCCATGTCGTATGGTTCGTAAGCTACATAGGGTCAGGCGACAACATAGCGGCTGGAGATTGAGATCTCAAGCAAAAATGCCAAACGCTTGCTGGAATGTAAACGCCGACCAAGAGGGCGGTGCTTCGTCGCCTTCGCCTTCAAACGAGATAAGCGGAGGTTGCGGAGTGTTTTTGCGTCGCGGGCGTACGTGGTACAATCGGACGTACCTTGTCCGGAGATTGCCATGCTTTCCTTTCAATCAACTTCAAGATGCGGCCGACGTGAGTTTCTCCGCGTCGGAAGCCTAGGTCTGGGCGGACTATCGTTGTCACACGGACTCGGCGCGGGCTTTGGGCAACCTCTGTTCGGTGACATCGCCCTATCGCGCGTATTAAAAGATCGCAGCGTCATCTTTTTGTTTTTGCATGGTGGGCCGAGTCAAACCGAAACGTTTGATCCCAAGATGACTGCGCCGACCGAAATCCAAAGCGTAACAGGCGAAATCAAAACCGCATTGCCAGGAATAACCTTTGGATCGTCGTTTCCGCGACTTGCGAAGTTGGCCGACAAGTTTTCCGTGGTGCGTTCGTTTCAAACGGGAGACGGAAATCACGACATCAAACCGATCGTCAGCCGCCATTCTATCAACGCGAATTTGGGCTCGCTGTACGCTCGCATTGCCGGAACGACATCGGCGACCGGCATGCCTAACAACGTGGCGATCTTTCCTCGAGCCATCGATCCGAACGCACAACCGGCAGTGAAACAGTTTGGCGACTTCGCGGCAAGCGGAACGCTCGGATCGGCGTACGCTCCGTTCGTGCTTGGAGGCGGAGGGCTTTACGATGACATGAAGCTCAATCTGGCACCTGATCGATTGGAGGACCGACGTCAACTCATTCGCGAACTTGATAATGCCAAACGGCTGTTCGACTCGGATCGGCGAGAATCGCTTGGTCGAATTCGAAACCAAGCGTTCGAAACGATCTTAGGCGGAGTCTCAAAAGCGTTCGACTGGACTCAAGAAGACGCGAGCACCATCGAGCGATACAACACCGCGCCGCTGATGCGTCCCGAACAGATCAACCGCAAGTGGAACAACTACAACAACTACGTCGACAACGCCCAAACGCTGGGCAAGTTGTTGCTGTTGTCACGGCGTTTGTGCGAATCAGGATGCGGCTTCGTCACCGTCACCACGAATTTCGTTTGGGACATGCACGCGGACATCAACAATGCCACGATGCATGAAGGCATGCAGTACATGGGCGGACCACTCGACTACGCTTTATCAGCATTCATTGAAGACGTTGAAGCTCGCGGACTGCGCGACAAGATCTTGTTTGTTGCCTGCGGCGAGATGGGTCGCACGCCAAAATTGAACGACCGCGGCGGCCGAGACCACTGGGGACGAATCGCCCCGCTGCTGGTCTACGGTGGCGGATTGAAAATGGGACAAGTCGTCGGTGAATCGACCAAAGACGCAGGCGAACCGGCATCACATCCGTACCGGATCGAAAACCTCATCGCCACCATCATGCATTCGCAAGCCGACGTCGGCCGACTTCGATTGCTCCCCAACCTGCCCACTGACTTGCTTCGCGTGGCGACAAGTTCAGAGCCAATTTCGGAATTGATTTGAGCGCCATTTAGGATCGATTTGAAGGTGAAGATCCTTCTTCGATTTAATTCTACTCAGCGACGTGCTCATTTCGTTGCCATAAGTGCCTTGTGTGAATACACTTAGACTCATCGTCACCGATCAGAACAAACGCTGACGACGCCCGGCTTCGATTATTTTCGGTTTTTCGAAAAAAGCGTGGCGGGGTTTGGCGGCATCTTCTACTCCCATGTTTATGGTCGCAATGTGAGCACCGAAAACACGAACGCTCAGGCCTCCGACAAGTCGTTGCTAAGACGTTTGCGCGAAGGTCAAAACGACGCTGCGACTGAACTGTACATGAGATACGCGTCGCGTTTGCTGACGCTGGCTCGGAGTCAGACTTCGCCACAATTGGCGACTCGCTTCGATCCAGAGGATGTCGTGCAGTCGGTGTTTCGTACGTTTTTTCGCCGAGCTACCGCAGGGCTATACGACGTTCCCGCCGGTGAGCAGCTTTGGCAGTTGCTGCTGGTGTTGGCATTGAACAAAGTTCGCGGGCTCGCGTTGTATCACCGAGCACAAAAACGTGACGCAGCAAAGACTGTGCAGATGGAGGATCTTGGTCGACCGTCGCAAGTCGACGACGGTACGCCGATGAAGATCCTCACGATGGTGGTCGATGAACTGCTGACCGAGCATTCGGAAACTCAGCAGCAAATCGTTAAGCTACGGATTGACGGCCACACGATCGAACAGATCGCGGAGCGGACCGGGCGGTCACGTCGCACGGTCGAACGCGTCATGCAAGAATTTCGTCAACGCCTGTCGCACTTGATCGATTCGAACGAAGTCGCAAACGGTGAATCAATCGATGATCAGCATCAGTCCCACACAGAATAGTCGACTGCTGAACGAAATCGTGGAAGCGTTCGAATCCAGTCGCCTGCAAGATGCAGACGTCGCGATCGACGAATTCTTGCCGGAACAACACGATCCAGAGTACGCTCGCATCGCACTGGAACTCATGCGAGTCGACATGGAACACAGCTGGCGCAATGGCGAACCAAAATCGCTCGACGATTACAAGCGACGGTTCAACGACGTGCTTTCCGATCAAGTAGCGTTTCGAGAATTGGCTTTCGAGGACTACCGACAGAAACTGCTCAGGGGCAAGACGATTCGCCGCGACGAGTATGCACAGTTCGGCATCAACACGAACGGCTGGCCAGAAGATACGTCTGTCGATCAGACCGACGATTCCACAAACGCGTTTGGCACCGTCGACAGCCTGTCATCCGAATTCGATCGGCTGGTTGAGTCGATCCAGGAATATCCGGTCGAAGGTCAGCGATTTGGCCCCTATGAAATCGTATCGCAAATCGGTCAAGGGGCGTTCGCTCGCGTCTACCTCGCACGACAAGCAGACCTCGCGAATCGACTCGTCGTGCTGAAAGTTGGGTCCCCAACAACAACCGAACACGAAAAGCTCGCTCGCTTGCAACACACCAACATCGTGCCGATCCATTCTGTTCAAGAAATTGATGGCCTGTCAGTCCTGTGCATGCCGTTTTTCGGGTTGGCGACTTTGGCAGACATTTTACAAACGCTTCGAACCTCTAAACTGCCACCGAAATCTGCGGCTGCAATCCCAAGAGCGCAGGCGGACAAGCGCGCCGCCGGTCCTGCCTCCACAACAGAACCGGTCGGTGCGTCCGCCATTTTCGATAAACACGAAAGCCATCATGTCGCGTGCGTGAAAATCATGCGTCGTGTCGCAGATGCCCTGTGCCACGCGAACGAGCGAGGCATTCTGCATCGCGACCTGAAGCCGGCCAACATTCTCCTGGCCGATGATGGTCAGCCCATGCTGTTGGACTTCAACGTTTCCGGAGAAGTCATTTCGAGCGGCACCGCGAGCCTCACAGTTGGCGGGACGCTGCCTTACATGTCACCCGAACAAATGCGTTCGGTTCGGACCGGCGAGACGATCGATGCTCGGAGCGACATTTATTCGTTCGGTGTCGTTTTTTTCGAATTGCTGACCGGAGTCCATCCATTTACGCAGCACCAGATGGGAGCCGCAAGCACGGTTCAACCATGCGATGCTCGTTCCCAAACCGTGGCATCGAGCCAAAGCGAGCAAAGTATCAACGACAGTCTGAATCGCATTTTGGCCGAGCGAGAATCGTCGTCTCCAAACGTGCGAACAAAGAATCCGACTACTCCTCTGGGACTGGCGAACATCGTGCACAAGTGCCTTTGTGTCGACGCAAATGATCGCTATCGTTCCGCTCAAGAGCTGCGTGACGATCTACGCAACCACGAAGAACACATGCCGTTGCGTTTCACTCCGCAGCCGCCCGTCAGCGAACGTCTCGCAAAGTGGCGGCGCCGACATCCTCAGCTGGCGTCCAACACGGCAATCGCTGTATTCGCCAGCGTGCTGCTGATCGCGGTTGGCATGTTTGCTTTTTCCAAAGTTCAAGAAAGCGAAACGCGACAAGCAATCAACGTCGCAAACGACCTACATCAAACGCTGCCGTCGATTCGAGCAACCCTGACGTCGCCCGATCAAATCGATGAAGCGATTGGCTCTGGACGCGATGCCGCGCAATCCCTTATAGCAACCGCAACGGAACGTCGTTACGCAGACCGACTTGACCAAGAACGCAAGACAACTTTCCACGACGACGTCAACGAACTTCAGTTCTTGCTGGCTCACGCAAAACGTACACCTGACAGCGACTCGCAAATCGATCTCGATTCATATCGTCTTTCGACTGCGTCAGCAGATCGCAGAGACGTGCTGACTGCAATCGACGACATGCTTGCCGGGAATGCGGATCGAGCGATTCCTGTGTTTAAGGCAATCGTCGACCGTGAACCGTTCAACCTGTCGCATCGCCAAGTCCTGGCAAATTGCTATCTCGCCGCAGGCCAAATCGCCGACGCAGACGAGGCCTATTCCGTTTGCGTATCGCTGGATGGGAACTCATTTCTTGCTCACTTCAATCGAGGACGTTGTCGGTTGGACACAAACCGCTTCGACGATGCCATTGACGACTTCGACCGGGCAGTAGAGTTGCAGCCAATGTCGCCGGAGTGCCTGATCAATCGCTCGCTGGCGTACAAAGGGATCAAAGAATACAAAGCAGCAGAACGCGACCTAACCAAAGCGATCGAAATCGAACCGGACTGGAGCCGCGTTTACTTTATGCGAGCTCGCGTGCGTAAGCTGCTAGAAAACACAAAGGGCGAATCGGAAGACATCGCAAAGGGATTCGCGACGCCACCGCAGACCGAAAGAGATTGGATCGCGCGAGGCATCGCGTTACTACAAAACGGGCCGAACCGAAAATCAGATCCCGACGGGGCGATTCACGCATTCGAAGAGGCGCTGCGACTGAACCCGTTTTCACGCTCCGCACTTCGAAATATTGGCCACGTGATTTCAGAACATAGGCACAACAACGATGCGGCTCTCGAGATGTTGGATCGCGTCGTGCAAATCAGTCCTGGCTACACGGACGACGTTGTCTCGCGAGCCGTCCTGCACGCTCGAATGGGAAAATCGCAATCCGCGATTGACGCGATCGAAGAAGTCCTCTCGAATCGTCGTGACGGCAAAACGGTGATTCAAGCTGCTTGTGTCTACGCGTTAGTCGCGGCCGAAAAACAGCGAGAAGGTAACGATACCGAAGAAACCGAACGATTGATCAACCGATCAGTTTCGCTAGTTGGTGAGGCGATTACGATGGACGGAAGATGGTTAAGCGTCGCGGCCAACGATCCAGATCTGGCGGCGATTCGGAACAATCGAAATTACAAATCGATTGTGGCCACGGCCGGGCGATTTCAACGAGCGGTTCAAAACGCGGACCGAGCAAACCTTTCAGAATAACGAGCGGAGCCATGGTATTGCGAGCCACAAAGCCGAAAAACCGAGTTCGCTCGGTTCGTCATCTGCGCAATCCTGACCAACTCGAACCGCGTGAAATGCTGACAGGCCTTTCGTGGATGGACACGTCACAGCTGACAATCAGCTTCGCCCCCGATGGAACGGACATCGCAGGCGTCCCCAGTTCGCTTCACGAAAAGTTTGATTCAATCGCGCGCCGGAATGATTGGACCGAATCGATCTTGGAAGCGTTCCAAGTTGGGGCCGCTCCGACTACCGCAAACGTCGGCTTTGTCGCAGAACGACTTATGCCAACCGCGATCGACTCTGAACCTATCAATGGCGATGGGCTGATCGCCGGACTTGCAGCGGCAGTCGACGTCAACGGGATCGATGGTGCAGTTAACAATGCAGCAACCGGCAAAGGATATCCGTTTGGAACGCCAGGGCCGCGTACTCAGGACGATCGATTCGGCGACATTCGCATTGGCGCCCGGCCTCTGTCGAACAATGTCAAAGCGATCGCCATCGCCAATGATGAACTGATTTCAGGAACGTGGGCTGGCGACGTTATCTTCAATAGTGAAGCGGATATCGAAAACGTTGACGAGATCTTCGCATTGGCGCTACACGAAGCGGGCCACGTGTTCGGCTTGAGCCACAACGGAAACCCAGACTCTCCCTTGTTCGAACACGGCCAGCCAGAATCGCTGCGACCAACTCGTGACGATCGGCTCGAAATGCGGCAGCGGCACGGAACGCGAGTTCGTGATCAATATGATCTTGGAGTTGGCAACGACGCGATCGATCTGGCCACCATCATCGACGTCCCGGCAACAAACAGCTTCACAAGCGGTAGCGTTCCCGCAGTCGTTTTTGCAAGCATCCACACTGGCAACGACGTGGACTACTATCAGTTTCCGCGGCTGGCAAACTACGCCGGAAACGTCAAAGTTCAACTGAAGACTCGCGGTATCAGTCTGCTGTCGCCCAAAATATCGATCGTGACTCAAGATGGCGTACCGGTCGTTTCGCGCAGTTCGAACAATCCTCGTGGAGCGAACCTGACGTTGGCCATCGATTCGGTTGACGATCAACGCAATGATCTTTTCATTCGAGTCGAATCGGCTCAAGCTCGCTCTGATGTTTTCAGTGTAGGCGACTACTCGCTCGCCGTGACGTTTAGCGGACGAAATGTTATTTCGGACGCTGCGGTCGATTCAGTATTGAATATTCGCAATCGAGACTTACTTCAAGCGGCGGTTAGCACTTTCTTCGACGATTCGACGCCAGTTAAGCAGGAACCAAGCAATGTCCCTGAAGACCCAGCGACAGCCGACATCGTCGCACCAAAACGAGGCTTCGCACCGTTCACTTACTACGAAGCGATCGACAGCATCACGAACGCCGAAGAAACGGACTATTTTCGATTCAACACGCTCGGGCTCCGGGATGCCTTTCACGTCAACATCAGCGTTCGACCGCTTCGCAACGGGACACTGGTTCCGCAGACCTTTGTCGTCGGTGAAGATCGCTCCATAGTTCCCAGCGAGATCTTGGTAAACGGAAATGGCGAGTTGATCATCCAGGCTGAACTAACGCCCGGCCAGAATTATGCAGTTGGCGTGCGAGCAGAAGACGGACTGAAGCGATTCCAGCGAGGCGACTATCGCGTGGGCGTCTATTTCACCGACGATCCCGTCGAAATGAAATCGTTCGCCGAAGGAGTCGTGAATGACAATTACTCATCAGCTGACGGAAACGATCCGTTGAAGCGAAAGCAAACCGTGCACCGCTTGCACGTCGGTCAGTCGCAGTTGTTCCATTTTTCGCTCGCCGCCCAAGCTCCGCTAGACGTTACGCCCATGTTGACTAATGGCGTCGCTGCCTACTTCCGAAACGAAAGCAGCGAAATCGTCCACCGCATCACGACTCCTGTTGGCAAAACGCGAACAACGCACAGCGTCTTTTTGCGCCCCGGGACGTACACAGTACAAGTGTTTCCATTGAACCTGACTCGATCGAAGCTCGGCCCGGCGAAGTACTTGGTGTCGGGAACACAAATCTCGGATCCATTTTCCATCGATCCCGACGATCCAACCGACGATCCGTTCGATTGCCCCGGCGAAGATGGAGTCTTCTGCTACCCGGGCGGAATTGAATCAGAAGAACCGTTTCTGTGGGAAGAGTTCCTCGACACATTCCCAGAAATTCCCAGCCTTCAAATCGAAGAGCTGATCGCGACGTTGCTCGGAGATTGGTGGCAATGGTACTGGGGACAGTCTGGCGAAAACGGGCCAGCACTGGCGTACGACGACACCTACGCGACCGCTCCGAATTCGCCACTGGTCGTCGATGCGGCAAATGGAGTTTTGTCGAACGACATCGATCCTGAAGATGATGAACTCGCCGCAACTTTGCACGAAACGGCCAGCAAAGGAGTGCTCGATCTGGATTACTCCGGCGCGTTTTCCTACACGCCAAATTCAGATTATGTTGGGCTCGATCAATTCGTTTACGTCGCCTACGACTTTAATCAAGATCCGATCAACCGCATGCCAGCTGAGTATGGGCTGGTGACCATCGAGGTTGTCGGGCAATCGGGAATCAAAGGAGATTTCAACGGGGACGGAGTTCTCGATCTGATCGATGTTAACTTGCTCTCGGCAGCGATTCTTAGCAGCCAAGAATATGTTTTCGATCTCGACAATGACGGCGAAGTGAACGCTTTTGACCTTGAGTTCTTGGTGCTCGATCTGATCGGAACGGTGCGCGGTGACGCGAACCTCGACGGCGTGTTTGGAAGTGACGACCTCGTGTCAGTATTCGTTTTCGCCGAATACGAAGATCAGCTTGAACTCAACTCGACGTGGGCAACCGGCGACTGGAATGGGGATGGTGAGTTCGATTCCAGTGATCTCGTCGCCGCGTTTCAAGATGGAATGTACGCTGGTTGAGAAGATTCTCTGCCGGAACAGCGCGGCGGCTT
>JAGQPC010000564.1 GCA_020426925.1 Planctomycetales bacterium
CTTCACGTTTGAGTACTCCGTCAACAACGCGACAGTTAGTACAGGCCTTCCTGGCCTCGCCTCGATTCCCGATACGCTAGAGACAGCTATCAGCTCGGCGTTCGGTGCCAGTTTAAGCGCCGACTTTCAAACGATCTCCAACTTGCAAATGCACACGTTGGCCGTCGGCGCGTCAAACGTCAGCGTGTTCGTTGGCTTTAACGGCCCCTACAAAACCGACACCGATGCGGACGGATCGCTGACCGACGAGACGGCCAATGCGAACGCAAAAGGATTGTGGGTTGAGAACGTTTCGCTCGACCTTGCGCTGATGCAACCAACGAATCCGGCGCTCGCTAATTACCTGCCGGCGTTTTATGCCGTGAAAGGCCGCAATAGTTCTCCTGGAGCAGACCAAGTCCAACTTGTTGGAACGGGTGATTTTTTAGGGCTCACCGCGCGCGATATTAGTTTCGATTTCAACGCCGGATCGGATTGGCCAAGTGATCTTGGTACGGCAACAATCGATTGGGCAAGCAGCTTCCCGGCCGAGACAACGGATACGGATGGAGACGGAAAGATTGATCCGGCAGGGTTCGAATTCTCTAAAGCTCCAACTGCGTCGAGCTACCTTGATTACGATGGAGGAACGCTAAAAGCCAGCGTTGGGCACGCGGAGCTAAAAGTATCCAAATTCATGCACGTGGCTGGTTCGCTTGCCTTTGAGGAAGCGAGTGCCGAAAACGTGACGGTAAACACGGGTCTACCTCAATCCATCCTTGACGCGTTGTCGTTTACAACAGAACAACAAACACTGGCGTCCGCGATTGGTTTCAATACGACCAACGGAACGTTGCAAGTTCCGATGGAAGGTATCACTATCGGTGGACGAAATCTGACAGCGTTCGTTGGCGTGAACGGTCCCTACAAAGAAGACACTGACGGCGACGGTGTATTCGAAACAACAAACTCGGATGCAATTGGGATCACGGCAACGGATCTCGATTTTGGTGTCGCTCTGTTTGAACCGGGTCTTGGTGTACTCGATGATCTTGCGACGTTGGTGCCCGCGATTGGCGACGTGCTGTCAGAAGTACGTCCAACGATGGTTGCGGCGAAGGGATCTGCGGCAACCGTTGGGCTGACAGGTTTGCCCGATATCGCGACTCTGATGACCAGCGGCGTTGAGTTCGCCGTGAATGGCAGTATGGGAACGCAAATCATTCCTGGAGTGTGGGCGCCGAACATCGATTTCGCAACAAGTTTTCCTGCTGACGGTTCGGATCCGCTCGGTTACGAAGTTCCAACGGGCGACGATCCGGTATCGCTGGACTTCAATTCGTTGTTGCTGCAAGCTTCGGTCAAGCAGGCCAACTTGGAGGTTCTCGGCCTCACTCAAATCACTGGCGGTTTCGAGCTAGTTGCCGGACCGACGAAGACGGTCACATTGACAGACAATTCGACGACGACTGTTCAAACCGCGACATTCGGCGCGTCGAATGTTTACGCGTTCACGGGGATCAACGGCCCTTATGCCAGCGATACCAATTCTGACGGAGTCATTGACACAAACGACACCTTGAGAACCACGGCAGTTGGCTTGGCAGCTTCGAACTTCAACTTTGGCATTGCCTTGATGGCCGAAGTGTCGGCGACTCCATCCGCATTTTTGGCAATGAAAGCGTCGGCCGATTCAGTCGGCATTGTTGGCGTTGATGGACTTAGTGCCGATACCGGTGCGTTTAATTTCGGATTCAACATGGGAGTTGGCGCAAGTGGACTCGCCGCCGTCGACTTTAAAAAGAGCTTTGAAACATCTGCTGGCGCGGCGGACGGAGTTTTGCCGGTCCCGACCGGAAACACCCCGGTCAACATCGACTTCGACAAAGCCACCGAGTTGAGTGCGAACTTTGGCGGCAGTCTAGACTTTCCAGGACTCGAAGTTGACGGTCAATTTGTCCTCGGTCGAGCCGAACGAGTCGAGACTTCGGAAGGCGAAGAAGCGCCTTTAGTGCTGGTCGCCACGGCAGGCTTGAACGTTGACGTTGGGATTGAGTTGATTGACGCACAGGCAGGAGGTTTTTTGCAATTCACAGAACATGGAATTGCTGGAAAACTTGACGCTACTGTAACTGCGGGAAATGAGGCACTTACTGCGCTAGGAGTTCCCGGATTCAAGTTCGCTGGTGACGCTGAATTCGATCTGTTGCTCAATACGACTCAACGAGAAGCCACCATTCAGATTCCGGAGTCGGTCGACCCTCGCACGAAACTTGGCCTGTCGACCACGCAAAGTTACGCAGCCGGCGTCTTGCTAGGCGACGGGCTAACGACGCTGAAGTCCTCTGTTGATCCCAATGACAACACCAACCTCTTTTACGATTTGGTCATTCCCAAGTCGACCACGACACCGCCTCCCGCAATCCCAGATCCAGCTCCAACGGTTTTAGGGGAGTCGTTTGTTATCGTGCATGCCGACGGTGTCTTGAACCTGCAGGGTGCAAAACTTACTGGCCAATTTGATTTGGAAGCGACCTCATCCAAGGCGGTTATGACGGCGAGTGCTGCGTTAACAGTTACTTCGGCTGGCTCCAATCTACTGGAGCTAGACGCTGTTGGAGCCATTCAGTTTGACGCCGACGGAATCGCCGGTGTCGTCGATCTGAATCTCAAACCGGGCGACGAAGTAGCGGCTCTTGGAGGCTTGGCAGGATTTGCGTTCAACGCCGA
This sequence comes from Planctomycetales bacterium, assembly GCA_020426925.1. Taxonomy (GTDB): domain Bacteria; phylum Planctomycetota; class Planctomycetia; order Pirellulales; family Pirellulaceae; genus JAGQPC01. The sequence goes on from JAGQPC010000564.1 coordinate 2,710, forward strand.
AATGGACCTGCTCGTAAATACTACCGGCAAAGTAAAATCGATCGACGTCCCTCACCGATTTAACGCGCTGACAGCATTCGACGTAACAGCGGCTCAACAGACAGCTTTGCAGGGCGTTAACGCCACGTCACCGACGACTGCTGAGGTCCGGTTGGATGACAAACGCACGTGGCTAACCAGTTCGTACGACGTGGCCGACTCTCGTGTTGAATATCACGTCCTAATTCCCAACTCACCTGGCGAGCAAGTAACTGCTCCGACAGTCAATTCGACGACCGGCGGCGCATCGTACCTTCTGATCCACGCGGAAGGATCGTTAAACATTCCAGGTGCAAGTCTTGCTGGCGAGTTTGATCTTTTCTCGAACAACGGCACAACTGTAATCACGGCCGAGGCAAAGCTGTCGGTTGGAACCGATGACTTCACCGTGCTTGATATCGGAGCCGGCGGCGCGTTTCAGATCGACAGCGACGGAATTGCAGGCAAGCTTGAACTCGACCTTGATCCAGGCGCCGGTGACGCACCACCGCTGGCTGGTTTAGGAGCGGGATTTGGGCTAAGCGGCGATTTCGATCTGTATCTAAATACGTCTCGAAAAGTGAAGGCAATTGCTCTGCCCGCCACGTTCGATGCGGAAACGGTGTTTGGCACGAATCTTGGCGTCAACGCCACGACCACGACCACTGCGTCGGCCCAACTTGGCGATCAACGCACATGGCTCAAAGGCGACTACAACGCAATTGAGTCACGTACAGACTTTACTCTGTTGGTCCCGGAAGTTCCCACGGTTCAAACAACCGCACCGGACCCAGCGTCTACCGCGACCGGAATCGAGTACATCATCGTTCACGCGGCGGGTGATATGACGCTGCCAGGCGCAAAGTTGTCGGGTGGCTTCGACATCTTTGCAACCAGTTCGCACGCCGTCATCACGGTGGGAGCAACACTATCGATCGGCCCGGCCGGCGCTGAGATCTTAAAAATGGCAGCCGGTGGTGCATTCCAAATCGACGCCGATGGGATCGCCGGCAAACTCGACCTGGACATACGTCCGACCGATGTCGAACCGCTGCAGAACTCTAGCGGCATCTTTGACATGGATGCGAAGTTTGATCTGCTGCTGAACACAACGACGAAAGTTAAGGAGATCGAGCTTCCTGAAGGATTTGACGCGAAATCCATTTTTGGAACGACGACGGCGCAGAACACACAGCTCGATACCGTCACTACAGCGACAAGCCCAACCGTCGATGTCCAACTAGAGGATAAACGGTCGTGGCTTCGCAGTCAGTTCGATACCGATCTCAACCGTCGCGAGTTCGTGCTCGTGGTCCCCGAAGTAGCGCAAGAGCAAATCGTCGTTCCGAACCCAACGACTGCGGGCGTTGGCGAGTCATACTTGCTCGTGCATGCCGAAGGAAAAATCCAATTGCCTGGAGCGCGTTTGGAGGGGCAGTTCGATCTCTACGCGAACGACACCAAGGCCATCATGACAATCGATGGCCAGTTGATTGTCGGTGCTGTTGGCGTGAATTTGTTCCAGCTCGACGCAGGTGGCGCGCTGAAAATCGATGCCGATGGCGTCGTGGGTAAAGTCGCGATTGATTTAGCGGCCGGTTCGCCGGTGCCGCTGAGTGGTCTTGGTGCTGGGTTTAGTTTTGATGCTGGGTTCTTCATGTTGTTCAACACAACGAAAAAGAACCAATCGATTGACTTACCCAACAATTTTGACGCGAACAAAGTGTTCGGAACCACCGCTGCGCAGAAAACGCAACTCGAAGGCGTTACCGGAACGGCCACCGTGAATGAACCGCTGGCTGATAATCGCAGCTGGTTGCAGAGCACATACAATGTGACGCTCGACACAGTCGAATACGATTTGCTTGTTCCCAAAGTGAACTCCGCTCAGTCGAGCGCGCCCGTTCCAAGTGCCACTGCCGATGGCACGGCGTACTTCGTCATCCACGCCGACGGCACGATGAAGGTTCCTGGCGCCACTCTTGTCGGCGGATTCGATGTCACAGGTGATCCGACTCAGGCCGTGGTGACCGTCGATGCAGGACTGACGCTTGGCTCCGATTCGTTTACGTTGGCGACGCTTAGCGCAGGTGGCGTTGTGCAAATCACGCCAGACGGAATTGCTGGGAAGTTAGACATCACTGTTGGCACGACCGATTCGACACCGCTCAGCAGCCTTGGAGCTGGATTTGGAATGAGCGGTAACTTCGATCTGTTGCTCAACACGATGGGTAAAGAAGCAGACATCAAGCTGCCAGATGGATTCGATACTCCGAACGTGTTTGGCGTGTCGCTTACCGTTTCTTCGACGACTCCAGATGCGTCAACGATCACGTCGGATCAACTGTCCCGCGTTCACGCAAAACATGCCCCAGTGCCGCTGGATGCGGATCGAGTTGAATATCGACTCGTCGTTCCGGAATCACCTGCTGCGGCAGCAGGTTTAACGCCTGACACAACCGCCGATGGCTGGAGCTATGTTCTGCTGCATGCTGCTGGATCGGCCACACTACCCGGTTATTCTCTGAATGGCACATTCGATCT
>JAGQPC010000565.1 GCA_020426925.1 Planctomycetales bacterium
CTAAAGAACGGCACCGGGTCGTGACAGCCGGCGCAAAATCGAGCTCGCTTGACATCGCCGTCTCGTTTCATCGAGACTTCACGCGTCTGCCGGACGCTGACCAAATATGCAGGATTACTGAACGAGCTGTTTTTGTGGGCGCTGTGTTCCCAATCGGAGTGAATGTCGGCGTGGCACTCTTTGCAGTATTGGTCGTTCTGCATCACGCGAGCGGGAATGAATTTTCCGTTGACCGTTCTGGCCAGTGACGGTTCGAAATACTGCACGCCGTCCTCAGAGCCCACTTGATACCATTGGCGCGGATCTGAGTTGTGAAACAAGACCATCGCAATACACGCGATTGCTGTTGCCGCAGAATAATAGATACCGATTCGCCAACGGATCGGTGGACCGCTCATTCGATGCAGCCAGTAGAGCCAGACGACCAAAAACGGACAAACTACATGAGTCCAATAAAAAAACGTTCTGGCCGCGAGGGAGCGAATCTCGAGCGGCCCGATTCGTGTCAGGAGCAGTCCGCTGATCAACAACGCCAATGATACGATCAGCAATGCGTAACCCATTCGCACAGCGATCCGATTCTTTCGCTGGCGAGTCGCTTTCAAATGGAATGCGCTAAAAACGACAAATGGAACGACGAGCAAAAGACCGAGCGCCAGATGCCCCAGAAACATGTACTGGTAGAAGTAGTTTTGGAGCGAACTTGACGTGCAGTATTCGAGCACTGTAACCGCTGCCAAATAGAGCGAATTTGCACCCAGAAACGCTGTCAATGTCAACACAACGAAAAGGACTCGACGAAGTCCAGCAGTAACTGCTGGCACATGTTTGGGCCGAGTCGGTTCGTCTGTTTGTTTGCGTTGGTCGTTCATGCTGATTCGTGTTGTTTGGTTGTGGACGTTGCTAAACTTCCTTCGTCGCAGGGATCTTTAGCGAGCAAGATCCACTATGGTTGCAAATGAAATTCAATTACGGCAAGTTTCGCTGCGATTTCTCCAGTATCTGGCCAAATACGGACAAAGTCGACACAATAGGTGGCTAAATGCTGCTGGTAAAACCTCGCATCGCGGCAAGCCGCTCGGCGCCAAATTCGAGCACACAAAGGAATGTAGACTCCATGTCGACCACGGAACGATATTACGCCGCGGCATGCCAGCTGGATATGCCGAATCCGACCACTCGTGACGGTATTTCAGGTCGTGTCGATCGCATGACGTCAATGATCGACTTTGCAGTCCGCGGATACGAGCCATTCCACGACGTCAAGTTGGTTGTGTTTCCCGAGTTCGCGCATGCCGCGCCAATCTACGAAACGGTCGACAAACTATTAGACCGATTGGCCGTTCCGATTCCGAACGAGCACACCGATCGATATCACGCGAAGGCGAAAGAGCTTGGCATCTATATCCAAACAGGTTCGTTTCTCGAATCGGACGACCGCTGGCCAGGGCACGTTTTCAACACGACGTGTCTGATCGGGCCTGACGGCGTACTGTTCAAGTATCGAAAGACACATCCATGGATTCCATGGGAAGTGCACACAAGCCCTCATGATCTCGCCGGCTACGACGAGCCAATGTATCCGGTCGCCGACACGCCGATTGGCAAGATCGGAGTCGCGATTTGCTACGACTGGTTGTTTCCTGAGGCGATCCGTCAGTTGGCGTGTAACGGCGCGGAGTTGCTGATTCGCGTTTCTGCTTACATGGATCCGTGGGGCACAGCCGAGCCGATGGATTGGTGGACGACGATCAATCGAGCTCGCGCGATCGAAAACATGGCGTACGTCGTGGCGTGCAATCAAGGTTCCAGTTTGTCGAATTACGCTCCGTTCAGTTGGCCCGGCGGAAGCATGATCGTGGACTATGACGGACGAATTCTATCGCAAGCCAACCCAGGTCCAGGCGAACAAATCACCGTCGGCCCAATCGATTTAGCAGCACTGCGACACGAAAGGGAACGGCGCCGTGGACACCACATGCTTTCTCACCTTCGAACCGAATCGTATGAAAGCTACAAACAATCGGTCTTTCCACCAGCGACAGCAAACGAGCGGATTACTGTTGAACGGAATGATGCGTTGATACGACAAAACAAGCAAACAGCGGCAACTGTGATCGAAGACATCGCGAGCGACGTTGATTACAGCAAAGGAATGAACAATGGCTGAGCCGATACATGCGTTTGATTTTTTGGAGACGACGGAATTCCCCGACAGTCATTTGATTGTGGCGCTCGGCGATGAACCGTTCCTGAAACGTTTAGTGATGTTGAAGCTGAAGCACTGGGGCGAGGACGCTGGCGATGACGTGGCTGAATACGTCGGAAAAACAGCCACGTGGCGAGACGTCAGTGACGAGCTTTCGACGATGTCATTGTTCGGCTCCGGGCCACGTTTGGTTGTGATTCAGGCAGCTGATGAATTCGTCTCGGCGCATCGACCTGAACTCGAAGGGTTTGCTGCGAGTGGATGCCGATCTGGACGTTTGATTCTGGACGTTGCGAAGTCGATGGCAACCAATACGAACCTTTACAAGGCGGCCGCAAACAGCGGATTTATCATCGATTGCAAGCTGCCAGTGGCCTCGCGAGGCAAGTCAGTCGATACCGGTCGCATTCGCAAATGGATTCAGGCGTGGGCAAAATTACAGCATGGTTTGCAACTGAATGTCGAAGCTACCGAAGCGATTCTGGATCTCGTTGGCATGGAGCTAGGTTTGATCGATCAGGAGATCGCTAAGCTGGCACTCTACGCCGATCCCAAAGAAAAAGTGAGCGTCGATTTGATCCATCGAGTCATCGGAGGTTGGCGGCAAAAGACGACTTGGGAAATGCTCGACGCTGCAGCATCTGGCAACGCCGCTGAAGCACTCGCTCAGCTCGATCGTTTGTTGCAAACAGGAGAACATCCGATCGGGTTGTTCGGTCCGATTTCGTGGTCGCTTCGTCGATTCGCCGCGGCGACACGAGCCGTGGAACGCCAAGAAAAAGCAGGCACACGCGTAAATTTGTCGCAAGCTATGCTAGACGGCGGATTTCGCAGATGGCCTGAAGACGCTTTCGATGCTGGTCAACGTCAGCTCCGGCAACTCGGCCGAGACCGCGCTGGAAAAATGTATCAATGGTTGCTCGAAACTGACCTAGCACTAAAAGGTTCTCACTCGACTCCGGACAAAGCTCGCTTTATGCTTGAGCAATTGATATTCCGCATGGCGAAGCGTCCGACCGCGCGTGCTCGATCCTGACGTTGTATATCAAGGAAACTGCTTGCCATCAACTCGCCAAAAAAGAGGCAACACTGATTTCGTGATACCTTGGAATTTACTCATGACGCGCCACCTGCTTACCACAATCACGCTGACTTTTTTCACGACACAATTGTTCGCCGTCGAGTACGCTGAAATCATCGGGCCGGACGATCCTGGCGGAAAGTACAAGCATCCGACGACATTTACTCAGCTGGAAAACGGCGATCTCTATCTTGCGTTTTATGGTGGCTCGGGTGAATACAGCACCGATACCGCCGTATACGGATCTCGTCAAAAGGCTGGCGAAGAATCGTGGTCAACGCCAAAGGTTATCGCCGACACTCCGTTCGTGTCAGAGGGCAATCCTGTCGTGTGGCAAGCTCCCGACGGAATCGTCTGGTTGTTCTACGTTGTGCGATACGGCGAAACGTGGTCGACGTCTCGCATCCAAGCAAAGATCTCTGAAGACGGTGCACAAACGTGGTCCGACCCGACGGTTCTGGCATTCGAGGAAGGCATGATGGTCCGAGGGCGCCCGATCGTATTAGATAGCGGCGAATACTTGCTGCCGATCTATCACGAAACCGGGCACGATACGGAACGAGTGTCGCCCGACAGTGCTTCGCTGTTTTTGCGGTTCAATCCAAAAACGAAAAAGTGGACGGAGACGGATCGCATTCGTTCGAAGACGGGTAATATTCAACCGGCCGTTGTTCAGTTGAATGGCGATCATCTGTTGGCCTTCTGCCGTCGAGGTGGCGGTTACGAACCACTCGAATATGGTTACGTCGTTCGCTCGGAATCGCTCGATGGCGGGCAAACGTGGAGTGAAGGCCAGAACACCGATTTCCCAAATCCTAATGCAGCCGTCGATTTGCTCAAACTGACTAGCGGCAATTTGCTGATGGCGTACAACCACAGCATGAACGAACGGGATCCGTTGGCGTTGGCACTGTCAACGGACGGAGGCAAAACGTTCAAGCGACGCGTCGACGTTGCGATCGGCGGCACTCGCGATTTCGCTTATCCGTATCTGAATCAAACGAAGGATGGCAAGATTCATCTGACGTTTACTTCCAAGGAACGGTCGACGATCAACCACGCTGTGTTTGACGAGCAAGAGTTGCTCGACGCTCCTCACTTGCATCACGTGCGAGTCTACAGCGAGCCCGGTCGATTCGGAGGTTGGCCGGCGAATCACGGAATCTGGTCGTGGGGCAACGAGATCCTGGTCGGTTTCAGCGCCGGCTATCACAAAGATTTAGGTCCCGAACGTCACGCGATCGATCGAGAACGAGCCGAACGGCACCTGTTGGCACGGAGCATGGACGGGGGCGAAACTTGGTCGATCGAAGATCCGGCAAAGCAAGGAGCATTGATTCCAGTTGGAAAGGCTCTGCATGGAATCACGCCTCCGGGCCAACAGGAGAAACCTTGGACCGACTGTCCTGGCGGAATTGATTTTACTCATCCTGATTTTGTGATGACGTTACGTATGACCGACGTCGACGCGGGACCGTCCAGGTTTTATTACTCGCTGGATCGAGGGCGAAAATGGAACGGCCCATTTCGTTTGCAGGTTGATGATTTGGGAATTGCCGCTCGGACTGACTACATCGTGAACGGCAAGTACGATTGCATGGTGTTCCTCACCGCCGCAAAACTTGACGGCGAAGAAGGGCGTCCGTTTTGTGCTCGCTCGACCGACGGAGGAAAATCATGGAGGTTCGTTTCTTGGATCAATGAAGCTCCTGATGGATTCGGAATCATGCCGTCCACGGTTCGAGTGTCGCCGACAGAATTGGTCACTGCTGTGCGGCGGAGGTCTGGCACGAAACGTTGGATTGAAACGTATCGTTCAACGGACAATGGAAGTTCGTGGGATTTAGACACGGTGCCAGCTCCGAATGTTGGCGAAGGGAATCCGCCTAGCTTGATCCGCCTCGCCGACAAGAGGCTTTGCCTAACCTACGGCCATCGCGCGGCTCCGTTCGGTATTCGAGCTCGCGTCAGTGCCGACAATGGCAAGACTTGGCAACCGGAAATCATGTTGCGAAGTGACGGAGGTGGCCGCGATGTCGGGTATCCTCGCAGCGTCCAACGTCCGGATGGCAAAGTCGTCACAGTCTATTATCTGCACGATGCGCTGCTGAGCGAACGCTATGTCGGTGCGACGATTTGGGAGCCGTAGTCAGCAAACTGGTTGCACACGTGCAACTCGGGGCGACTCTGCCGATTAATTACCTCGGAGCAGGAATCGTCGATTACCAAATCGTAACAACTCGACCAACAGATATGTTGTTGGCACCAGCCAGATCGTGATTTCGATTATCATATTGAACGTAAACAACACGGGCGACCAGTTTTCGTCGACCGGTTTTCCATCGAGCATATAGAGCATTCGACGTATTAGCTGCACGAACGCAGGGAGCCAAGCAGCTAGAACGGCAATGCTGGAAATCACAAATCCAGCAAACGGACGCAATGCAAAACCGATTGCGCCCAGCAACCATACGGCAGTAAGGCATTGGATGAATCGTGTCGTAGTGTCGGAGCGGCCCATCGAGAATAAAGTTAAGCCTAGCGGAAGAAGCCACCAAACCGCATAGACAACAAAGTAGGAATCGCTTGGACGTTTGTTCATTTCGATTCGTATACGTTCAGCTTCACGGTCCGCGGCGTCTGACATGATGCTGCCGTAATCTGGGATTTAGTCCGATTTCTTGTACCAGCATATTCGGAATCTTAGAATGTTGTCAGATTCCTGCCTCCAGTTCGAACTTATTCGATCCGGGTTTGGTCAGTTCGTTTGAGAAAGATACGTAATGAACCGCAGACTTGTTTTCGTCCTGTTGTTTTGCCTTGGCACTAAAACGTTCACGCAGGACGCACATCGACAAGCTGCGAGAATGGGCGGAAGCGTGGAGCAGGGCAGGGCAGTTTTTGAATCGAAAGAGGCGAGCTGTTCTGTGTGTCATCGCTTCGAGCTTAATGCCGATGGCCAAGTTCCACGACTTGCAGGTCCAAATCTGCATTCTATCGGCGACAAGTTCGCTCGCGATCAATTGATCAAAGAGATCCTTGACCCCAACTCGCGGATGCATCCTGATTTCGGCACGGTGACGGTCGTGACGGTCGATGGGCTGACGATCGAAGGAGTCCTTCAGGAGCGGACTGACGACGAACTTGTCTTACTGGACTCGAAGAGCCAACCGATTCGAGTGAAAGTGAGCGAGATTGAACAAGAGCGAAAGTCAGACAAATCGCTCATGCCGGAAGGCCTGCACAAGAACGTGACTCCGGAACAGTTCCGCGATCTTGTAGCGTTCCTTGCTGCTCGCAAGCAACCTGTCGCCGACAATCAGCATCCTGGTTTGGTTGGCGATGTTCCCGCAATCGAACATCCAATTCAGCTGAAGCCGCTGGTTTCGCACAAGTTCGATTTTCCCGTCTGGGCGATTGCAATTCCCGGAACGTCGACCGAGTTCTTGGTAATCGAACAGAAGACTCGCAAGATTTGGCGAGTTGACGAATCGCAGCCGGAAAGGAAGCCTCAGTTGTTTGTCGATCTGAGCGGCGAAGCGACAACCGGCGAATTTGAAGGGGTAATGTGTTTGGCGTTTCATCCGAACTTCGAACAGAATCGCAAGTACTACGTGAACTTTCACGTGCGGAATCAAGGAAGCCACTTTTCGCCGATTATTGGCGAACGGCTCGCCACGGCCGACTTGAAACGTGATGCTGGAGTGTCCACGCGTCGTTTGCTGCAAATTCCGCAGCCCACCGATTTGCATTGGGGAGGAATGTTGGCGTTCGGCCCGGACGGTTATCTATACATCGGAGCTGGCGATGCCGGGCCTCAGGAAGATCCGAATGGTCACGGTCAAAACCTTGGGCTCTTGATCGGAAAGATTTTGCGAATCGATGTTGATGGTCGCACAGGTGACTTGCCCTACGCGATTCCGAAATCGAATCCGTTTGCAAATTCAAATCGAGACGATGTTCGCAAAGAGATCTGGGCTTACGGTTTCCGCATGCCCTGGCGATTTAGTTGGGATTCAGAAACGGGTGACATGTGGGTCGGCGAGATCGGCCAAACGTTGTTCGAAGAAGTCTCGATGCCTCGCGTCGGTGAAAATCACGGCTGGAACGTCTACGAAGCTTTTCAACCATTTTCAGATCGCTACCGACGACCCGGCGAAGTGTACACACCGCCGGTAATTTCTTACCGGCGGTCCATGGGCGTCAGCGTCACCGGCGGACACGTCTACCGAGGGAAACGTAATGACTCTTATGTCGGCGCGTACATTTTTGGTGACTACGAATCGAAAAGGATTTGGGCAGCAAAGCAGTCGAATCGAAAACTGCAGCAGATGTGGCAAGTTGGCTCGTCGCCAGAACGCATCGCTTCGTTTGGCGTCGACCACCAGGGCGAAATCCTGCTCATCGGCCACGACGGAACCGTGTTTCGCGTGTTATTGGAGGATTCGGAGTTGAGCAACGATTGAACGCAGGGGCAGTTAAAGGCGGCTCCCCGTGACACATGTATTCTGCTGGTGACTCTGGAGCCGGAACTGCGCGGCGGCTAGTCGTTAGAGTACGTTGAGTGATTTCGCCGCTTGTTCCGAGCCTACGAAATCCCGTGTGAGAAT
>JAGQPC010000566.1 GCA_020426925.1 Planctomycetales bacterium
CCGGTTCCCGCAGGCTGGTGCTCCGCTCAATTCAAAACTGAATCGGAACAACGGAGGTTGGGCCAGTCGCTACGCCGAGTACAAAGACGTAGAGATAGAGACCGAACCCGGCGTGCCGATTCGCGTTCAATTACTGCGAGCTCGCGATCGGTCGGAAGATACTCCGCTCGTGATCTATGCCAAGCGACCGGGTGACTCCATTTACTTTCTTGATCTCGACGAACTGTTGCCGGTCCTTGGGCGATGCGATGTTGCGATCGTGAATCCTCGGCTGACGGAAAACTCTATCACTGCCGCCGAGTATGCAGATATCGAGCGATCGTGTGCGTGGATCGGCCGAACCATCGCGTCGATGCAAGTCTGGGACATCATGCGGACCGTCGATTGGCTGGAAAAGGATGAGAAACGCTCGCTGGAAAAATTGTCGTTCTACGGCAAAGGAGACATGGCGGTCATCGGAATGTATGCTGCGCTGCTGGACGAACGTATCGACCAAGTCATACTTAGCGATCCGTCGACCACCCATCGAGTCAGTCCAGCGCTTCTGAACGTGTTGCGGATCACGGACATTCCGGAAGTCGCCGCCGCGTTGGCACCGCGAGACCTGGTCTTTATCGGTGATGAAGTTCCACACGCATTTGAGTTCACCGCTGACGTCTATAAATTGCATGGCAAATCCATGAAGATTCGGCTCGCCGGCAGTCTGCCTGAGGCGTTGAAGATTTGGAAGTACTAGTCATACGATAGGCTTCGGTTCTGTCACAACTATTACTCGACTGGCTGGAAGCCACACGCATAAGATGGACAGCGTTTTCAAGCCACACGGCTGCCTGCAGCTCGATCCAACTGCATGAGGAACTTGCAAATGCGCATCACCGGAAACGATTATTCAAGCGATGATGGCGACGTGACCGAAGTTTTTCGCCAGCAGATTGCAAGATGGGGAACGACGCTGAAACCCTATGAAGTTTACGCGCGACGCCCATCGATTTTCAAAGCCGTGGTCGGCATGTGGGATGGACTTAAAACGTCAGGACTCCTGGACGGAAAGCTGAGGGCTCTGATCAACCGGCGTGTGGCCGTACTCAACGGATGCGTATTCTGACAAGACATCAACGCTGCAGTTGGCAGTGAACTGGGAATCGAGAACGAGAAACTGTTGAAGATTCCTGAGTACGCATCGAGTGCCTTATTCGACGACCGAGAACGGCTTGCATTGGAGTACGCCGATCGAATTACTTTCACCGATCAAGACGTAAGCGACGAGTTCTTCGACTGCCTTAAACAAGTCTTCAACGACGACGAACTTGTTGAGTTGACCGCAACGATCGCCTGGGAGAACTGTTCGAGCAAATTCAATCGGGCATTTCGTATCGAATCGCAAGAGCTATGGTCATGTACGAGAGAGCAGCCTGACGACGATTGAACTGAAACGCAAGAGTTTCAGTGGCTGGTACGGTCCACCACGCTCCTCGGCAACCGCGGCTTTGCGCAGCGAACGACACGTTCACCTGAGTTGGAAAACAGCCAAGCTTTCTCCGGGTACGATGTTGCCTGGGCGCACCGTGTGAAGCTGGCGGAGGCATGGCTATCCATGTCCCCGAGACTCTTCAAGTTGGATCGCTCGCGGAAAGAGTATGCTGTTGTCTTTATGGACATGCTGGTGCATATCCGTTTCTAGTTGCTTCAGTCCGTCCAACATCGCTCGATGGTATTACACGTGTCAGCAGGCACAGTGTAGTCGTCGGTCAGCTTTCTGATGGTGGCAAGGGCTCCGCCAGCCGCGTCGTGTTCGTGCTCCATCATACGGATCGGATTGGCCACGATTCCGAATGGAAACGACGGTATGTTGAGGGTGGTGGCTGCCCCAATCTGCGCCAGCGACTTGACTCAGTGACAGGAAGGCTTGGCGAGATGTGTTTTAATTCAAAACAGAGAAACGCACTTGGTAGCCGACCAAGGTATGAACAGTGCGAGCTTCAGGTTAGCCGTCGGCGAACTCACTTTTGGCGGTGGGTGATTTCACGGAGGATGCGATATGAAGGTGGACGTTTACGACACTTACGCGACCAGCCCGGACGGAACCGTGTTGCATTTCGACATTTTTTTCCGGCTGGGACAAAGCAACAAGAAGTGCTGCGAGTCGTTCACGATTACGTTGGCGGGGCTGATCCGGAAATTGAACTTGAGCGCAGTCGCTGGGAATCACGCCGCCGCAAGCTGATCGATGCGAACTTGCTCGCGGAACTGAGGCATCGTGGATTCGGCATCATGCCCTTTCGTCGCCACAAGAATGCCGCGTGAGTGTGAGTGCATCACGGCAAGACCAGGAACGCGGCAAAGCCGACCTTGCCCGAGTCTGCAAGGCCGGCAATAGTTGATCGACGTCGTCCCTACGCTTTTAGTGCTGACAAGTCCGCGCCGTGGTTGATGTGAAAGACGGCACCATCAAGTACTAACGCCGGCACTGATTTCACGCCAGCCGCTTCTGCTTCGCCCAGTCGAGTCCCGTTTTCGCCGAGATGAACGATCTCGACTTCGAACTTGGAACGGTCAAGCGATTGAGCGACTCGCTGTTCCGCCTCGACACATACAGGACATCCGGCGTGGTAAAAGACTGCTTTTGACATTTCTACTCCCCAATAAGGTTTGATCGGCCGTGAAAACAATCGGTTCGCAGTGGCCATGTGCGAACCGACTTCTGATGACCAAGTGATATATATTAGGACTCCTAACTACCTGTTGTGACAAAAAAAATCTCGCTCAACGTTGTGCCGTCACGAACGATTTCCAGTTCTGTTCAGCCAAGTGAGCGTCAGCGGTTTCATGTTCGGGGCAATCAGAACGCAGTGTTCGGTCACCAAAAGCGGCATCGACTAGCGCGCAGTGGTGTGGTCGCTCGGGATCGTGATGAACGTTAGGGCGGAAGTAGCGACACGTCACGCACATTCTCGCGACAGGAATCTTGCCAGCCGACTGTAGTTCACGAACCATGCGCAACATCGTTCTATAGAGTTGAATTTGTTCACTTTCCGGAAGGGCCGAGAGAACCGTTTCGATCGTTTCACCAACGGCATCTAGCTTCGCAACCAGTTTTTTTCCAGTCGCCGTAAGGCGGACGGTTACCGCTCGGGCGTCATCTTTCGCTTTCGTCTTTCGGACGTAACCTTTCTCGACCAACGTCGATACAGAATCGCTGATTGTCGGTGCGGATACGGCCAGCTCATCTGCCAATTCACGCAGCCTAAGTCCGCCCGCCCGTTGCCCCAGCAAGACGACAATCTGTCCCTGCGTTGGATTCAGCCCGTTTTGACCGCATGCTTCCCAGCTCTCAGCTCGCATCGCCACTTGCACCCGGTTGAGTGCATGACCCAATTTGTGGGACAGCGGAGCATCAGTTGCTTCGAGTGGATTCGTCATGCCCTAAACATAGTTCGGATTCCTAAGTAATGCAAGGCTACTTGGGCGTTTCGCACAGCGGCACGATCGGATTTGTTGACTGCAACAATTGCTGGATAGTCACTGCGGCGAAAGCGGATTCGGTGGCGGCGTAGGCACGGTCAAGTTCGGAATGCAGGGGACAGAGAGATTTGTGAGATTTCAGCCCCAGCGGGCAGGACGTAATTCGCTGGAGTGGGGCTACGGCATTGATAACGTCAAGGATCGTGATTTCGTTGGATGTCTTCGCCAAAACGTATCCGCCGCCCGGTCCACTTCGAGAGCTGACCATCCCCGTCGTGGCCAAGTCCTGCAGGACTCGCGTTAGATAGCGACGCGGCACCTTTGTTTTCTCTGCCAAGACGTCTGCCGACAACGCAGTCTCCGACTGCGTAGCCAAGATGGTCACGGCCCGCAGTGCGTATTCAGCAGTCTTGGTAATCATCGTGATGCCTCTGGTGCGGAGAAAAATATCGCCAAACTGCATTCTACACCTTGACGTGCAGAATCGTATTCTATACCTTCGGGTGATTGATTTAGATTACGCGCATTTCGCCCGATTTGCAACCACATTCGAACAGGAACAAGGAATGCTCAGCGAGAAAACAATCAACATCGTCAAGGAAATAACGCCCGCAGTGGCCGCCAACGCGGAAACCATCACGCGGCGGTTCTACGAGCGAATGTTTGCCGGCAATCCGGAGGTTAAAGCGTTCTTCAATCAAGCTCATCAGCATAGCGGTGGACAGCAACGGGCACTCGCCGGCGCGATCTGTGCTTACTTTACGCATATCGACAACCTTGAGGCTCTCACACCGGCGGTCGAGCTAATCGCGCAAAAACATTGTTCTCTTGGTATCAAAAAAGAGCACTATCCGATCGTTGGTAAGCACTTACTGGCCGCGATTAAGGACGTGATGGGGCATGCGGCGACTGACGAAATCATCGCGGCGGTCGCCGAAGCATATGGACTGCTGGCCCAAGTTTGTATCGATCGCGAGTCGCAGATTTATGCAGACCAGCAGGCGAAACAGGGAGGTTGGAACGGCTATCGGCGATTTGTCATCGACAGGAAAGAGCCCGAGAGCGAAATCGTTACGTCGTTCTATCTCAAGCCGGCAGATGATCAGCCATTACCGAAGTATCTGCCGGGACAATACATCACCGTCCGACTGGATCATCCAACAACACCCACTTCCCCACGCAATTACAGTTTGTCTGATCGACCGGGCAACGATTACTTTCGCATCAGCGTGAAACGGGAACCGGCATTAGCTGATGGGGCTCCGAACGGACTCATTTCGAATTACCTCCACGACGGGCTGGATGTCGGCGACAGTCTGGACGTTGGTCCGCCATGCGGCGAATTCACAATCGATCCCGCCGCGACGAACGGTCGACCTATTGCCTTCCTTGCGGGCGGTATTGGCGTTACTCCACTACTGGCGATGGCAAAATCACTTGCTCAAGCAAGCGTCGCCACTCCTATCTGTTTCGTGCAAGCAGCAAAAAATAGTCGCGTACACGCACTAGGCGCGGAAGTTCGTGAGTTGTCGACGAAATCATCGAACTTCCGAACGAAGATCATCTACGACGCTCCCTTGCCCGACGACGTGGGAACGGGGAAATGTGACAAGGAGGGAATCGTCACCAAAGAGGCGCTTCGTGAATGGACTCCCGTCGATGACGCCGAATTTTATCTGTGCGGGCCGGCACCGTTCATGACGAGCGTCATGTCTAGTCTGCGCGAATTGGGTGTCGATGAGGCACGAGTGCGCCATGAATTTTTCGGACCGCAACAATCAATTCCAACCTGATGCAACGACTTCTCGACGACCTTCAACGAAGACACAGCGACGTTCGCATAGATTTCGAATGACTATCACCGACCTACGTAGTCGACTCAGCAACAACAAGGACACATATTAAATGCGCAAGTTATGGTTGGCCTTTGCGGCCGTGATGGTGGTTTCCTTTATGGTTCTCGGCTGGGTGGGAACTCGCATCTATCAGGAGATGCCGCCGATTCCGGACAAAGTGGTCACGACAGACGGGACGACGTTGATCGACAGCGGCGAAATTGGTGAAGGGCAAAATGTCTGGCAAACGATGGGCGGGATGGAAGTTGGTTCCGTTTGGGGACACGGTAGCTATACAGCTCCGGACTGGACGGCCGATTGGTTGCATCGCGAAGCTGTTTTCATGCTCGATCGTTGGGCAAACGACGAGTTTGGCAAACCATTCGAAGAACTCGACGAAGAGTACCAAGGACAGCTCTCGTCGCGATTGACTCAAAAGTTCCACGCCAATAACTACGATGCGGAAACGGGCTTTCTGACGATCGATCCGTTGCGAGCCGAGGCGTTTGAGTCAAATGTCGAACATTACCGAACTGTCTTCATCGACGGTAACGCGGACTACGCGATTCCGTCCGGAGCTATTTCGAATGACGAACGTCTGCGCAAGTTGTCGGCGTTTTTCTTCTGGACTTCGTGGTCGGCGGCGGCGGACCGTCCGGGCGACATCGCCAGCTACACGAACAACTGGCCGCACGAACCCCTGGCGGGCAACGCCCCGACTCCGGCGAACGTCCTCTGGTCGGTCGTGAGCGTCGTCGTGCTCCTCGCAGGGGTCGTCGCACTCGTCTGGTGGGACTCGGTGCGGCGCCGTACCCACGACGCCCCTGCCGCCCCGCCGACCGACCCTCTCGACGGGCTCACGCTCACGCCGTCGATGCGTGCCGCCGGGAAGTACTGCGCCGTCGTCATCGGGCTCTTCGTCGCCCAGGTCGGGCTCGGAGCCCTGACCGCGCACTACACCGTCGAGGGGCACGGGTTCTTCGGGATCCGCCTCGCGGACGTCCTTCCGTACGCGGTCACGCGCACCTGGCACGTCCAACTCGCGCTCTTCTGGATCGCGACCGCCTTCCTCGCGGCGGGGCTCTTCCTCGCACCGGCCGTGGGCGGGCGCGAGCCGCGGTACCAGCGTCTCGGCGTGAACGTCCTCTTCGGCGCGCTTCTCCTCGTGGTCCTCGGCTCCCTCGCCGGAGAGTGGATGGCGGTCCAGCACAAGCTCGGACCGGACGCGACGTTCTGGTTCGGTCACCAGGGATACGAGTACGTCGACCTCGGCCGCTTCTGGCAGATCGCGCTCTTCGTTGGCCTGCTCCTCTGGCTCGGACTCATGCTGCGAGGGCTGTGGCCGGCCTTGCGACGTCGCGATGATCACCGCACCCTCGTCCGCATGTTCGCAGGCGCCTCTGTTGCCATCGGCTTGATGTATGCCTCCGGATTCTTCTTCAGTGCGCGTTCGCATCTCTCCGTCATGGAGTACTGGCGCTGGTGGGTCGT
>JAGQPC010000567.1 GCA_020426925.1 Planctomycetales bacterium
GGCGGCCAGCCGCTGCTCTGGCAGCACCTGTTTTGGTTCTACAGCCACCCGGCCGTGTACATCATGATTCTGCCGGCCATGGGCATGGTGTCCGACATGCTCAGTTGCTTCGCCCGCAAGCCGCTGTTCGGCTACAAGCCGATGGTCTACTCGATCTCGGGTATCGCCGGTCTCGGCTTCATCGTTTGGGGCCACCACATGTTCGTTTCGGGCATGAATCCAGTATTGGGTATGACGTTCATGGTTGCGACCATGATGATCGCCTTGCCTAGTGCCGTAAAAGTGTTCAATTGGTTGGGCACGATTTGGGGAGGCCAAATACACTACACAACACCGATGATTTTCGCACTTTCCTTTGTGTCGATGTTCGTGATCGGTGGTCTGTCCGGCATTTTCATGGCAGCAACGCCTGTCGATATTTTCATTCACGATACATACTTCATTGTGGCACACTTCCACTACGTGTTGTTTGCCGGGACAGCGATGGCCGTTTTCGGCGCGATCTACTTTTGGTTCCCAAAAATGTTTGGTCGCATGATGAACGAAACGTTGGGCAAGATTCACTTCTTTTTGACCTTCATCTTCCTGAACGGAACGTTTTTCACGATGCATGTTTTGGGAGCCGTCGGTTTCCCACGTCGCCTCGCAGATCCATATCACTATGAAACATTCCGGCACTTGCTACCCATGAATCAGTTCATGACATGGTGTGCAATCGGCATGGTTGCTTCGCAGGTCATCTTTGCGTGGAACTTCATCTCCAGCATGTTTGTCGGCGAAAAATGCGGACGAAACCCATGGGGAGCAAACGGACTTGAGTGGCAAGCTCCGAGTCCTCCTGGCCATGGGAACTTTGACTTCCAGCCAGTCGTTTATCGCGGCCCTTACGAATACGGCCATCCGGATTCGGACAAGGATTATTACCCGCAGACCGAACCGCCGAAGCCCAAGTCGTCTGATAGCTAAACGTTAAATTTGAGTTTCATACGTGCTCGATATCAGACACAACTCGCGAAGCCGATGGCCGTTTCGAATGGCCGTGTTGTTGTGATGCGCGACCTTTCCATTGATTTGGGTTGGAGGCTTGGTCACGACCTATGACGCAGGGATGGCCGTGCCTGACTGGCCATCGACTTATGGCGACCAGCTTCACGAATACCCGCTTTCGAAATGGATTAGCGGGCCGTTCGACTTGTTCATTGAACATGGGCACAGACTGTTGGGAGCGTTTGTTGGGATCCTGACGATAGGCTTGGTTGCTGTGACGTTTGTGTTTGACAAGCGAAACCTTGTACGTGGGTTTTCAGTCGCTTGTTTGGCGGGAGTGATCGTTCAAGGGCTGATCGGCGGAGCTCGCGTTATTGAAAATGAAGTTTTGTTAGCTCGCCTTCACGGATGCACCGGACCGCTGTTCTTTTGCATGACTGTCGTGATGGTGCTGTTAACTTCGCAAACCTGGCAACATCAGAATCGTTCGTACACAGACGCGGACGGAAGGTTATTTCGTATCGCCGCTATACTGACTATTGTTTCCTACGCTCAATTGGTTCTTGGCGCTAATCTTCGACATATCACTGCCATGACGACACCGATGGAGTTCCGAAGTGTCGCGTTCGGACACGTCGGCACAGCCATCGCGATTGCTGTTTACGCGATCGCATTATGGAATGCGACGCGCAAGACCACGATACGGCAAGTTGCAATTCTGGGGCGTTTGATTCCTGTGCTTGTTCTGACACAGATTTGTCTGGGAGTCGGAACCTGGTTTGTCAAATACAACTGGCCGACATGGTTGCCCATGGTTGAATCGTTCGATCAATTTGTTGTTCAAGAAAAGGGCTTCGTCCAGGCGATCGTTACGACCGCTCATGTGGCGATGGGATCGTTGATCCTCGCCGCTTCGTTGGCGGCTTCGGTCGCATCGTGCCCAGTTCGATTCGCTGCGAATAAACAGTCGACCACTCGTAAGAAAGGTGTCACCCGAAATAGTTCCTCCGTTCGCATGGAGGCAATCGCGTGAGCACTTCTTTGAGCACTGTACAGCAAAGTCCGATCAGCGTCGTCACCACCGATCCAGCCGCCTCGTCGTCACGCGTTGCAGACTATGTGGAGCTGTGCAAGCCACGTATTCTGACGATGGCTTTAGTCGCGATGGCAGTCGCTGGTGTCACGGCCGCGTCTGGAATTCCAAACTGGATCATATTGACGCATGCTCTAATAGGCACGACGTTTGTCGCAGCCAGCAGTAGCATCTTCAATCAAGTGTTTGAACGATTCGCCGATGCGGAAATGGCCAGGACTCGAAACCGCCCGATTGCAGCAGGTCGAATTCGGCCTGTAGAAGCGTTGTTGCTTGGTGCCGTTCTGCTTGTTATTGGAACGGCCTACTTGTTCGCGACGACGAACCTGTCGGTAGCTGCTTTGGCACTGGCGACCTGGATCCTTTACGCGTTGGTTTACACGCCGCTCAAACGCATTACTGTGCTCAACACGGTTGTTGGTGCGATCCCTGGCGCATTGCCGATTTGGATCGGTTGGACGGCGGCAAGCGGGGGAACCATCGATCAACGTGGCGTCTGGTTGTTCGCAACTTTATTCGTTTGGCAGTTTCCACATTTCATGGCGATCGCTTGGCTGTATAAGACACAGTATGCCAACGCTGGATACCGCATGATGTCGACAGACGACGACCGAGGCGTTTGGTCGGGAATCACGGCCGTCGTGGGTGCTGCAATCTTGTTGGTCTTGGTTCTCGCAGCTCCACAGTTTGGAATGGGGTCTTTGCTGTCTGTAGTACCTGCCGCGTTACTTGCCATTTGTCAGCTCGGCTACTCGTTCGCCTTTTTGCAGAACACAAATGATTTTACGGCTCGGCGATTGCTCCGAGCTTCCCTGATATTCTTGCCAGCGCACTTAATCATTATCACGCTGTCACAATTTGGAATTCTTTAGCGTTTAGCGACAGATTGAGATAACAATGTCACACGATAGCCATGGCGATCACGGCCACGTTCATCTTGAATACCAACCAGCGCTGCCGTTGCGAAACGGAAAGCTGTGTTTGTGGTTGTTCCTGTCGACCGAGATCATGTTTTTCGCAGGGCTAATCGGAACGTACATCGTTCTGCGTTTTGGCTCTCCTGCATGGCCGACACCGCATGACGTCCACTTGAAAGAGTGGATCGGCGGTATGAACACGTTCTTTCTGATCTGCTCCAGCGTGACGATCGTCCTGTCCTACGAAGCGGCTAAGGCCAACAACGCCAGCAAAGCCAAGCTAATGATGGGGCTAACACTGGCACTGGGAACCGTGTTTCTGCTGGTCAAAGCCTTCGAATACAACTCCAAATTCAGCCACGGCATTTATCCTGCTCAGCCACATAGCCTGATCTACGAAAAGTCTGACGTGTACTACGCACAGGCTGTCCACCAAACACTGAAGGACAAAGTTGCCGAATTGGAATCGCACCGTTCAGAATCGGGCGAGCTACCGGAACGATACGCTGAACAGCTGAAAACCGCGTCGTTTCTGCGAGCGGGTCTTGCGGAATGGACCGAGCGGAAAGCTGCTAAATCAAATTCGCGAGCGGAAGAAGAAAAACTGTTCATCGATCTCGCGAATGCGATATATGTGACTCACAACACGCACGTCGATCCCGCTGTTTACGATGCCGAAATCAACAAGCTCAGTGCGGAGCGAACGGCGCTCAACACGGAACAAGCTGATCTGACGAAGCAGAAGATCGAGTTAGACGAAAAACAGGCCGGTGGGGAAGACGTCGCTGAAGAACTTAATAGCGTCAACGCAAAACTGGCTACGCTTCCCGTTGAAGCCGCATCCATTGGTGATCGCATTCAAACGTTGGAATTACTTAAGACTTGCGAGCATGGGCTGAACGAGCACTTCGCCGAGGAAGGGCACTGGTTAACGCTGCCGATCATGATTCCTGGCGGTAACATGTGGGCCAGTACGTATTTCTTGATGACTGGGTTTCATGCCATTCACGTAGCCGTGGGACTCATTGTTTTTGTGCTCGCGATGATGATGACGTTGGATGTCAAGAAAGCAGGCTTCATCGAGAACATCGGGCTCTACTGGCACTTTGTTGACCTTGTTTGGATTTTCCTCTTCCCGCTGCTGTACCTGTTCTAAACCAGACATTGAATCGTTAAACACGCAACGCTTCCCTGTTGCCGAATTCGGATAAAAGATATGAGTGATAACCACGACCACGATCACGAATCACACGGTGGAAACGCCCTTTACTTGACGGTGTTTGGGTTTTTGGTTGTTTTGACCGCGGCGTCGTTCGCGCTCGGAAACGCCACCAGCATTAAAGAGGCCAATCCTGGGGTCGTGTGGGCAGGAATGATGGCGATTTCGACAGCTAAGGCAATGCTGGTGATTTTGTTCTTCATGCATTTGAAATGGGAAGCGAACTGGAAATACGTCCTGACGATCCCATGTATGATGATGTCGGTGTTCTTGGTTTGCATGCTGATTCCGGACATTGGTCGGCGTATGGACAACTACGATCAGCCGCGGATTTGGGCGGCTGCTGAAGTTCACTCGTCCCACGCACACGACGGTGAGCACGCGGACGAACACGAATCTGGCGGCGCAGAAGATCACTAACGGCCGAGTGCGCAGTTGGTTTGTGCCTCGCTGGATGACGAGAGTTCTGTGTGCCACTGGCTATGCAGTGTTGATTCGTCGAAAACCCGACGCCATAGGCGAGGCGTCTCATGGAAGGCTGGTCCAATGGATTTACGGCCATCGGCAGGTTAAGGAAACCACCAATCAAACTGCGAAAAAACTGCAGTTGCACTTCACTGCTCGATACGCACGAGCTCCTACCATGTCACCCGCCATTCAAGTTGAACAGCTTCGCCATCCTTATGGTGATCGCGTTGCCTTGAATGGTCTGAACCTTTCGGTCGACGGCGGACAGATTTTTGCTCTGCTGGGGCCAAACGGATCAGGCAAGACCACTCTGTTCCGAATTCTCTGCACGCTCCTGCCGCCTCAATCTGGCACGGTCAAGCTGCTGGGGCTGAACGTCGCCAAGCAGCAGGCCGCAGTCCGAGCCGCAATTGGGATCGTCTTTCAAGCAGCCAGCCTCGACAAAAAACTAACCGTGCTTGAGAACATTCGTTGTCAAGCTACGCTCTACGGGCTGAAGGGGGCAGAACTACGCAATCGAACGGACGAGCTCATGCGGCAGCTAGGTCTCACCGATCGCGCGAATGATTTTGCGGAAACTCTTTCGGGAGGTTTGCGACGCCGAGTGGAGTTGGCCAAAGGGATGATTCACCGGCCACGGCTGCTCTTGCTGGACGAACCCAGTACAGGTCTCGATCCCGGCGCGCGTGCGGACATGTGGAAGTATCTGCAACGTTTGCGAGACGAATTCGGCGTAACGGTAGTTCTCACCACGCACATACTGGAAGAAGCTGATCGCGCTGATAACATCGCTATCATCGATCAGGGACAAACAGTTGTCACCGGACGCCCTGACAAGCTGCGCGATCAAGCCGGCGAATCGACCATCTCCATCGAATGTGATGACGCCGCTTCGCTCTCGCCAGCGATTGAGCAACAATTGAACTGCCCGACATCGGTTGTGGACCGCCAGATCCGTTTGGCTCCATCGGCACATCACGATGTTGTCGGCCAGCTGCTTAGTGCGTTCCCCAACGAGATTAAATCGGTGCGTGTTGGGCGACCGACGTTGGAAGACGTGTTTATCGCTCATACAGGTCACCAGTTTTGGCAAACGGCGGAACAGGATGACTGACTCTCAACAACCAGCGATTGTTCAATCGACGACTGTTGCCGGGTGGCCAGTGCTGTGGATGCTAACGTGGCGCGAAATCATTCGGTTCTTCCGCCAACGGAATCGAGTCGTCGGAGCGGTCGGTCAACCGATCTTGTTTTGGTTGTTATTTGGAGCAGGCATGAACACGATGTTCCAATTGCCGGGTCAGAGCTTTTCGGAATACTACATTCCGGGCACGCTCGTTTTAATTCTGTTGTTCACGGCCATCTTCGCGACGATTTCTATTATCGAAGATCGAAACGAAGGCTTTCTACAGTCCGTGCTTGTGGCGCCGATTCCTCGGTGGTCGATGATCGGCGGAAAAGTTGTCGGTGGCACCATCATCGCCGTGCTGCAAAGCATCGTGTTTTTGTTGTTTTCGCTGACGTTGGGAATTCGGCTTTCGATTGTTGATGCGGCCGTGTTGCTAACGTTTATTACTTTGACAGGAATCGGTTTGACCTGTTTGGGCGTCACGATCGCGTGGCGATTAGAATCGACGCAAGGATTCCACGCGATCATGAACCTGTTGCTCATGCCGATGTGGTTGTTGTCCGGTGCGTTTTTTCCGGTTCCGGCGCCGACTGCAACTTCTGGTTTTGTGCAAGCGGGATTGCATTGGTTGATGCGAATGAATCCCGTGACTTACGGTGTGGCCGGTATTCGTCGACTCATGTTTGGCGAGAAGATCGACCTGATTGCTTCCGAAGTGTGGATCCCGCAATTGGCGACCTGCTGGCTAGTGACTATCGTATTCTGTGTATTGATCTATCTAGGCGCTTGGCGGGCTGCTGGGCGTCGAATTGCGGGAGATTTAAGATGAGCCGCGGACTACGAGCTTGGCTTTCCATCATGTTCCTATTCATCGGTGCGATGCTGCTTTACGGCGGATATCGATTCACGCAGGGCCGATCTTCAGACTGGGGCGCTGCGTCAGAAGAGGATCCAGAGGCGACGACAAAGTTCACATCTGTCGGAAAAAGCGAGTTTGAGCTAACCGACCAAAACGGAAAGAAGTTCTTGTCGTCAGAACTGGAAGGTCAGGTTTGGCTGGGCAACTTCTTTTTTACAAAGTGTCCCGGTCAGTGTCCGGCTCAAAGCCGCATGTTGCAATTGCTGCATACCGAGTTCCGCGATCAAGGGCTCAAGATCGTCAGCATTACGTGCGATCCTTCACATGACAATCCATCCGAGTTGGACAAATACAGCAAAGGGTACAACGCCGATCCGAACTCGTGGCATTTCCTAACGCACTCTGAATTCGAATACATTGAATCGATCGCGAACGAGTTCTTCCAAGCTCCACTTAAACAACTGACGCACGCGGATCAGGTCTACTTGTTCGGCAAAGACGGACACCTGATACAGACATTCGGTGTAATCGACCACACCGTTTATCGTCAGATGCAGTCCGCGATTCTCGCCGCATTGAATGAAACCAGTTCAGACGTCGAAGCGACCGACGACGCGCAAGAGAACGCGTCGACCGATGAGGATGCTGCAGAAGGCGAAGCAACCAGCTAATCATGCCTGAGCACATCGTCCACTTGTTGCCGCATGTCAACGCGGCATTGAATTCACTTGCGACCGTGTTGCTGGTGACCGGCTACGTGCTGATCAAACGAGGCCGCGAGACCGCCCATCGAAACGTCATGTTGTCCTGTTTCGGTGTCTCGGCCGTGTTTTTGGTTTCTTACTTGATCTATCACTACTCGGCCGGACACGTGAAATTCCCTACGTATCCGCCACAGGTAGTGCGCACTTTTTACTTTGCAGTCCTTTTGACACATATTCTGCTAGCTGTGGCCGTTCCCTTCCTGGCAGTCGCAACAATCTATTTTGGGCTTAAGGAGCGGCGATCTACGCACCGACGATGGGCAAAATGGACGTATCCCATTTGGCTGTACGTTTCGGTAACCGGAGTGATTGTTTACCTGATGCTTTATCAGCTGTATCCGGTAGAATAAGCTAAAGTAACAGGCACACTCCTGGTGCCATCCGTTTGGTTTAAACGAATAGAAACTAGCAATGAGCAATCGCACTGCGAGTCAACTTTTACGTCAGACAATTTGGTCGTGCGTGGTCATTTTGCTTTTTGCCACAGTGGCCAACGCATGTCCAACATGCAAACAGGCAGTTGCTGAAAACGGTGGCGACACAGTAACAGCTTACTTTTGGAGTATCTGTTTCATGATGTCGATGCCGTTTTTGATTTTCACCGTTGTGTTCTTTCTGATGATCGGCCAATTCCGCAAAGCCGGGCGGATCGAAAATCGCTACTCGCCAGGAATCGCAGCAAAGCTTGGCGTCAACCGAATGCAGCCACGCGCGTAGAACACAAATGCGATGTCTTTCGCAGTTCAGCTGTCGTCCGA
>JAGQPC010000568.1 GCA_020426925.1 Planctomycetales bacterium
TAGAAATCGATCGGCGAATTCAACTCATTTCGAGACACATCGACGATCGTGCGAACACCTCGAGCAACATTACTTGCGCCCAAAACGACCAGACATGGGCGGTTTGGATCACATGACAAGCTGGGGCTATCTCCAACTGTCGTCGTTTCCGTATCCACCGTACCCACCATATCCGCCGCCAAAACCACCGCCCGTGTACTGCTGTAACGTTTGATAGCTCTGTACGGCAAACATCAGCATCATGATTCCCATGAAAGTGTTCGTTTTCATGAAGAAAACCGCAACAGCGCCGGCCGTAATAACGGAAAGCAT
This sequence comes from Planctomycetales bacterium, assembly GCA_020426925.1. Taxonomy (GTDB): domain Bacteria; phylum Planctomycetota; class Planctomycetia; order Pirellulales; family Pirellulaceae; genus JAGQPC01. Next base: position 313 of record JAGQPC010000568.1, read on the forward strand.
CAGCGAATACTGGATTCCCTTCGAACTATTCCACATCAGGAACAATTCTCGTGAAATCTTCCCCCCGTCAAGCGGGTAAACAGGCAGCAAGTTAAACAATGGCCACACGATATTGATCAACAACAAGTCCTGAAGCAAGAAACTCCAAAACGGAAACACTCCCGGTTCGGTTGCCGATAATGTTTGTCGGAACAATACAACGATTCCAAACGCGATTCCTGCCAGGGCCAATTGGATCGCTGGACCTGCCGCCGAGACAAAGATGTGTTGCATCGAGGTTAATGTTCGATAGGCGCCAGGTCCATCTGGCGTCGCGAGTCCACCAAAGTGATACAGCACGATGCGTGATTCAACGCCGAACAATCGATACACCCACGCATGTCCAAGCTCATGTAGCAGAATCGAAAACGCCACGGCCAAGACCCAAATTGCCAAGCGCGAGATCTTGTATGGACCGCTGTCCGAAACGATTGGGTCGTAGGTAGAATTCCACCCAAGAATTGCATACGCCACCCATGCCCAGACCGAAACTCGAACCGGAATACTTGTAACAGAGAATTGCAAGTCGCCCTGCATCGGATTCGGTTCGGCTAACATCGTGGCATCTCTCTAGAGTCTTTGGTTCTCTGTAGTCGCGAGTGTTATTTTTGGGCGTCAGGCGCGAGATCGTTTTCTACGCTGGACGACATTCTATGCCGCTTTCGAGCGGTGCGACTGCACTTTCGTTCGATCACCCATTTTCTTCAGAACAAAGTCGGCCGCTCGATCAGACGCACCTTGGTGAGCAAAATCAGCCTTCAGGCTTCTCAACTGCTCACGTACACGGTCGCTCGTAGTTTCATCAGTCAACCATTGAATCACGTGATCGGCAATAGCCAAGGTCTTATCGGTACATGTCAAATACTCAGGGTAAGGCACTTTTTCCACATCGGTCCGTGGATTGTACAGCTCGCCATTTTCGCAGTAGCGATCTTCAGCAGCCAGCAAATTAACCAACGTGATATAGCGGACCTTGCGAAAAAAGCCCTGAAGGAAAAACGGAATGCGACCAACATGATAATGAATCACTGCCGGCTTTTCGTGAAACAGCAATTCGAGCGACACTGAACCGGAGCAAGCCAGGCAACTGTGCGCGACATGGATCAACTCTGGAGTTCGATTGACATAGACTTCAACGTCAACCGACTCGTTGCTGACCAACTCTCGCGCTAGCTCGGCCTGATTTTCTCTAAACGCAGCGATGGCAAAACGCACATTCGGAACTTGATCCTGGATCAATTGACCTGCTCGCAGGAACCATCGCAGATTGGACTGCACTTCCTGATCTCGCGAACCCGGCAGGATTGTGACCAGTGGTCGCTGATCGACCTGAAGTTCCGACAAGAAGTCTCTGTCCAGCTGACGTTCGTGCAGCTCGTCGAAGTAAGGATGTCCAACGTACGTTGCTCGGCAACCGCGGGATTCGTACCAGTCCACTTCGAATGGCAGCTTACACAGAACGTAGTCAACAAGCTTCCGCATCTTCCGAACTCGCCAACCCGCCCAAGCCCACATCTGAGGCGTACCATAATAAAAAACGGGAATGCCATGAACTCTCGCTCGTCGCGCGATCCACCAATTGAAGCCTGGAAAATCGATCATCACGACAGCGTCAGGACGGTGATCTCGAAAGTACCGGTCTGCCTGCCACAGCAACCGCCAAAAAGCTCGGATGTTGGTGAAAACTCGGATGAATCCCATCACGGCAAGCTGAGTAAGATCTTGATTAAGTTCGCACCCAGCCTGCTGCATCCTTGGGCCACCGTAACCAACGAACTGCATCGACGGATCACGTTCGTGGAGCTTGCGAATCAGGTTTGCGCCGTGGAGATCACCACTGGGCTCACCAACAGAAAAGAAGATCTTCATTCGAATTTCCCATCCTGGGTTATCGAGGAATCAATTGTTTGTATGGATCGATTTGGCTGCTGATAGCGGCTGAAATAAGTATCGCAGAGTGCAGATCTTCAGAGTAGACGAAAACAAACCGCTGGGATAATCGCAGATCCGGTTTCAGTAGTTGAAGTTGCTAAACTTCCTCAGCTGCGTGGATCTTTAGTTAGCAAGATCCACTACAATGCTGGAACGCGAACACAAGAATAAAAAAAGGGCGACTCGGTTGAGCCGCCCTTTAGCTTTCACTGGTAGCAACGGATGCAACTACTTCTCTTCTTCTTTCTTCGTCTCTTTTTTAGCCAGCTCAAAGCCCTTCTTGAAAGCTTTGCTGCTGAATGCAAGTTCTAGCTGAGCATCGCCAGTGGCCGCTTCGGCTTTGCCTTTGCAGTTGTTGCAGCAGAATGCGACCTCTACGCCGGCGATCTTAACTTGCGTACCGTCTTTCGTTTTTCCACCGGAAAGTGGACACTTCACTTGCTTTGCCTGCTTCGTGGCAACAAGCTGGTGATTGACTTTCGTTGCGAATTTGGTCTGTACTTCCTTCTTCGCAAACGCTTTCACACAATTCGGGCAGCAAAAATAAACTTTCGCACCACTGAGTTCAGCGATGGCGTCCTCTTTGCAAGGCTTACCTGACATTGGGCATTTAAGCTTCGTTACGTCGACCTTGTCTTTTTCCTTTTTTGCGTCAGCCCCTTCTTCAGCGATAGTTGAAGTGGCAACAACTGCAACAAGACACAGAAGAGCTGCAATACGTGATTTCATGTTTACCCTTTCGAGAATTTGTCCCAAAACTGTTTAGTTGATTCGGCCTACGTGCCGCAAATCCACAACTATTGGTTACGTAAGACTAAACCAATATTCGCCATAAAACCACCGTTCCCGCGCGGATTTGAAGCGAGAAACTGACCAAAGTGACCGAATTCACACTGTCAAATAAAATTGCCGTGAATTTACACGAGATCGAGAAACTTGGTCAACGTCGTTCCAAGGCTCCGCAATCAGACCGTTCACGGCAAGAAACGTGAAGTTTCCGACGGCAGAGGAACTCGGCACTGATCGGCTTTCCCAAACCAGCGAAACCGATTGCGGGAAACAAATTCGTAAACCGCGTCACGAATTGACCGAGGACAAAAAGCTGCGACTCGCGAACCAAAACCAATGAATCCTCCAAGTCGCCTAGTCGACCGTAGCACGGCGTCAGATCGAAAATAGGCGGTTCCGTCATCCCACAGAATTACCGTCGTCATGTCTGGCGAGCCGGCGGTCGCTTGAACTTCATTTCTGTACGTTTCGCCCTGCAGAGCTGCAAAACGCACAACGCCTTCGGCGTCGTGGCGCAGCATGAATTGCACAAAACGATGACACAAACCACACTCGCCGTCGTAAAAGACAATCGGTAGTTCTTCGATGTGGTCCGGCATGAGTCTTGAATAATCGCGAACGCTGCGTCATCTGGCACAAAAGAATTCAGTCGACGACTGTGGCGACAGGTATGTCCTCTGGCTCTCCTTGCCCCGCAACGTTGAGACTGGGTGACACACCACTTTGCGAAACTCGATATCTAGCGTTCAGCAGATAGATCATGGAACCTGCAAGAACCGCGTTGATTCCCAGCCCTGCACAAAAGTAAGCGCCGACCATTCGCCAGTCGTCTGGAAAGTATCGATTTTGATCCAATTCGCCAATGTCATCGACGGCAATCGGAACCGAGAACGCGGCGGCGAATGGGCTCGTAACGCCGCACTGATGGATTGATTGAACGATGGCGTCGGTTTGTTCCGGCGCATTCTGTGTCATGAACTGTTTCGCGAAAACGGTCACGGCCAGCGGCACGCAAAAGAGTGCGATGATCACCGTGTACGTTGTCATTAGGCTCGTCGTTGTTTTCTGAAAAATGACGCTGCAAAACAGCGCGATGATGGCAGTTGTCAGGCAGGTAAGCAAAATAATTAGCAGATACGCGAGCACCGACAGCAAGTTCGTCCAATAATCGGGCACCATCGCGACTGCCAACACAACGGGCCAGACGAGAAACATCGTCAACACGCTCGACACGCGTAGCCCCGCAACCAACTTGCCCCAAAGAATCTGCCACGGCGTTATCGTTGTCGTCAGCAACAGGTCGAGCGTTTCGCGTTCTCGTTCGCTGGTCATGCTTCCCGCTGAAAATACTGGGCCAACAAGAATGTTGAAAATGACGACGTAAGCGATGTACCAAGGCGCGAATGGAACCTTGATGAAAAGACACCAGGCCATGATTGGTATGGCAAGAATCATACTGATCTGAATGACGAGCCGAAGCATCAGCGTACCCTGGCTGAAGATTTCACTGTGAATCTCTTTGTCGTAGATCGGGTTGGTGCCATCTTCCATCAAGTCATCGCGTTTTGGAGGCGCAAACAACTTGTCGGGAAACTGATCACGCTGAATGACCAGTCCGACGGCTTCTTTAGCTTCCTGTTCTAGGTCGACGACTTCTTTCCCTTCGCTACCAACATCGGGCGGACGGAGCATTCGTGCGCTCGTGTTAAGGAAGAGTCCAACGCATATCGCGGCAGTAATTGCAGGCAAAACTGTCAGCGTTAGAACGAGTCTGTACCAACCGTCGGCTTGGAGACTAGTCCACATCAACACGGCGAACAGTGCAAACGGAAGGATGATCAGGTACGACGCGACTAATGAAGCGGACGTTCTTCTGAAGTAGCTGCTGCACGTGATGCTGATCATTCCAAAACTGATGATGGATAGAATCAGGCCGAGATATGCGGCGAGTACTTCGTGGAAGGAAACACCTCCAAGTGGCAAGCAGAGCATTACGATCGGCAGCGATCCGATCATCAATAACGCCAGTGGCGCAAGCGACGAAACCAGTTTTCCAAACGTAATCGCGGACGGACGTAGTGGGCTGGCGAGCAGCATTTCGTATGTCTTGCGTTCTTTCTCGCCCGTAATCGACGAAGCGGCAAAGCTCGGTGCCATCAGAGACGCCAAAATGTACTGACCCAAGAAAAACATGTTGACCATGCCTTGAGCTCGAACTGAATTCGCAGCCAGCCGAGTTTCATTGGGCCAGGCAAAATAGACGACCGCAGCCAAAATGACTTGATACAGAAGCAACAACACAATGCCTCGCTTCATCCGTAGATTGACGAGGAGTTCTCGCTGAAGAACCGGGTTTTCAAATACGTACATGCGGAATGTTGCCCCTGGGCGGTGTTAACTGCCTCACACTTAAGAAGTGTTGGTCGATTCGTATTTGATTGTACGAAATAGGCCCACGATGTCGCTAGAGTTTCTCGCCCCGGCGATTTTCGGTTTGAAGAGAGATCGGCGCATCGAATCGACAATTTCGAGGTCATTCCTCGAACGCAGCGATAACTCGTCGTTGAATCGATTGAGGAGCCGCGACGATCAACCGCTTGCTCTTCTGGTCCCATACCGATGTTGCCGGGACGCCGGTCGCAAGTGCGATTTGCTTGACTGTCTCGGCGGCAGAAGCTTCCGTCTGTGATTTGGGTAGCTTGTAGAATTCGACATCCCAAGACGGATCGGTGACTGGATAGACCACCTGCACTGTGGAATCATCAACGACGTTCACCGCAAGCCCCATGGGCGTTAGCAGCTGATCCAATGCACCTTTCAGCGGAACGTTGTCGCAGTAAAACGTGAGCCGATCTTTTGGTGACCAGCCAGCCGCATGCAACGATCTCCAGTCGATCAGAATCGAGACGTCCGATTGACCTTCAAGACTCGAAACGATCTGCGTCAAATCGGTTTCTGTAACAAACTTCGCAGTCACGGTCGTCTGCAGTTTTTCGTCGCGTTTTGGACGTGGCACCAAACTGCCGTGCTCTCCTGCCAACTTCTTCGCATCAACACCACGAGCAGCTCGTAACCGAGCCAAGAACCGGTAAACGCGGTAGTGCGTGATGCTGTTGTGCGTTACTTCGATCGATGCACTCTTTGCTTCCGCTGTTCCTCGACCGCCGTCGTCGCTCCACGTTCCAGGCGCGATGAGCGCCGAGATCCAAACAGCGAGTTCCGCTGCTTCGGTTGGATTGGATGCCAAGTCGCCGACTTTGTGAGGCACAGTGCGAAAGTTCGTGAGCCCTCGAGTTGTAACTAACAGGTGACCTCCATCAATTTCTGTTGCCAGCTTTCCTTTCGATACCGACGACAGAACTCCCGACAAAAGCTTGCCTACACTCTGTTTCCCCTGCTGCAGCGATATTTTTTCGCGGGCTGACGTTCGTGCCAGATAGAGAGCGTCCGGTTCCACGGAAACCGGAATTGTCGACACGTATTGAATCGCTCGCAGCGCATCGATCAATGGAGTATCGTCGAACTTGATTCCCTCAACCGGATCTTTCAATCGAGCCTCAACATCCACGACAGGTGGCGTCGGCCGGTTCGTGACAACCAAAGGCTGAACCGCGTTTTCTGGAATTGGATCGGAATCCTGAATCGCAGACGCCTTAACGTCAGTAACAGGCGCAACCGGTTCTTGCTTCAGCCAATCGACAAAACTAGCTAGTTCGTCGTTTTGACCAAGGGGCGATTCGGTTACGAGCTGCACTCCGCTGTTGTCGACTGCCTCAGATTCATTTGAATTTGCAGGCGATGGATCAGCAGGAGCGTCATTTGTAAGAGTGTCGGCTGGTTCTGCTGGCACCGAGTTCGAATCCTCGACAGCGAAATCATTGGCAGGCTCGTCGTCGGATGATGCGTTATCGATTTGCAGGCCAGCGTCTGCAGCGGCAACATCTGTCACAGATGCTTCGATCGGCTGGTCTGTATCGTCCGATTCACCTGTGTCGTTGGACGCATCGCCTGTCCCGTTTTGTCCGGGATGGTCGACTGGATCGACGGCAGCGACAGCATCATCCCCCAGCAATTCGCTCTGTGTAGACGACACTTCTGTATTCTTGTTCGCCATAACAGTAATAACACCGACCGCTGCGATCGTACCGAACGCAACTGCGCCCGCGACTAGCAAGACTTTCTTAACGAGCAACACGGAACTCGCCGCTTGCGAAGCTTCAACTTCACTCACAGTCGATTCGGTCACATCCGCTTCCTCGGGAACGACATCTGCTGACGAAATCGTAGCTAGATCTTCGCTTGGATTTTTCCCCAGAGTCTTCCAGCGATCGACGACATACGAAACTTCCGGTTCGGCGACACCGTCCAACACGGAATCAATATTGTCGAAGGAACCAGACAGCCCGTCACTCAACTGCGGCGTCAAATCGGCTGCTGGATTAGCAGACGGCGGCGACTCTGGCACTAACACCATGCTCTGGCACTTAGGGCAAGCGAGGATTTGGCCCAGAACTTTCGCTGATGTAACCGAGAGCTGAGCTCGGCAAGTCGTGCAGGAAATCGAAAATGGTGTCACGGAAACGATCGGTTGGAGTTGAGGGTTCGTGCCTGGACGAAATCTAGGGGACAAGATTTCTCAATTTTAGCTTGTTTGACGGTGTTTAGGGGACGAACGCGGCAGGCAGCTCGTAGCCTTTTTGAGCCGCCGCGTTCCGCGTTGTAACGAGAATCGTAGGCGTTGACGCCTGTTTGTCGACCACCCACACGAGTTTCTGTTC
>JAGQPC010000022.1 GCA_020426925.1 Planctomycetales bacterium
GGACCGTGGCTTTCGCCGGCCGTTGTGATTCGAAATGCTTGCCCGAAACTGTTTCCCGCCATGTTACGATTTGCTCGCGTAAACCTTTTTTCACTGATCGTGGCGATCAAAACACTGACGACGACTTGTCACGAATTGAGTGCCACCGTTTTCTAGTAGTCTGTGTCGCCTTAATCTTCGGGTAGTGGAAGTTGCTAAACTTCCTTGCAGACGGGATCTTTAGCAAGGTCCACTACGAGCTACTCGAAAACCAAGATGAGTTGGAGTACTAGCATAGCTTATCGCATTCAATCCGAGCAGTACGGTTCGCTTTACGTGAATCGTCGCCGTTACAGATAGTTATCTCGCCGCGAGCATCCGATCGTGAAATATCAGATTCAGCAGAAAACCACCGAGCGTGATGCTTGCCATTGGGATCATCCGATCTGGAGTGATATCGAATCGATCTCGCTGAAACACTACATGGGAAATCGTCCGGAACATTTCCCAGAAGTCGCGGCGAAATCGTTTGCCGATGACAAATCGATTCACGTCGCCTTCTGCGTCCAAGACAAATACGTTGTCGCTCGAGCCACCGAAGACCAGGGGCCTGTTTGGTGCGACAGCTGCGTCGAGTTCTTTTTCACCCCGGCGATCGATGCGGGCTACTTCAATTTGGAGATAAACTGCGGTGGCACAATCCTGCTTCACTATCAGGAGGCTCCTCGCACAGGTTCAAAGATCGTTTCGCCAAAACAGCTTGCTCAGATCAACCGCAGCGCAAGCCTTCCGAAGCTTATCGATCCCGAGATCACCGACGACATCACTTGGCACGTTTCGGTTCAAATCCCCTTTGCCGTATTGAACGAGTATTCTCCGCAGCAGCTGGATCGCCCAATGGCGGGCACTCAATGGCGAGCAAACTTCTACAAATGCGCCGACGAATCATCACATCCACATTGGCTCACCTGGTCGCCTGTCGACCATCCCGAGCCAGACTTCCACCGCCCGCACGATTTTGGGATCGTAGAATTTGTTTGACCAGAGTCCAATTGTTAGAATGTGAGGACTCAACTTGCAACAACTACGTACGAAGCGTGAACAATAGTGAACGACAGTAGCACACCTGAGGCCAGACCGGCCCAGCCGACTCCAAACCGTCTGGGCTATTTCAGCTTAGCCTTGTCAATCGGCGCGATGATCGCCTGGATTTGTTGCAGCGCCGTTATCTCCCAACTTGAGCAGGAAAAACAGGCAGCGATACGTCACGAGCCAGGAGATATGCGTGTTGAAGTCGTCGCGAATAAAACCAGCCGTGGATTTACACTTTTCGAACAAACCATCGTATTTGTTGTCGGAGGTCTGGTTGGCGGTACGCTTTCGCTTGTTTCATTTCTTGGTGGCGTTTTTTCACTCCGCCATCCAACGAAGTGGCCATCAGTCACTGCAGTCTTACTGAGCGTTGCCGCTCCTTGTCTGTTTTTCCGTTTGTGAGTGTCAAGGGCTCGTGCAACTCGTTCGTAGTCCCGGCTTCAGGCGGAATCCGGTATACGCAAGCTTTCCGCCTGAAGGCGCGACTCCGAACAGATAGTGGCGCTGTCTAATTCGCATAGCTGATTTAAGCGGCTACAATGGCCGCGATGTCGCTGATGGATGCTCGCAAGAAAGGAGTCGAATAAAATGCGCAAAACGAAACAGGATCTCTCGCGGGCCGAAACGGATCTTCTCGACACAATCGGCGAATTGTCCGATTCCATTAGTTTCTGCACGAGCGGCACTCGACCGCTGATTCTTCCAGGGCTCGACGTCGCAGGCGTTGGCGAGATCGCTCTTCCCGTTTCGAAAGCGGATGCTCGCCGCATCATTAAGCAAGCCAATCAGGCGCCGTATGGCCGTGGCGAAGACACAATTGTCGATACCGACGTGCGACGCGTGTGGCAGCTAGAGCCGGACCAATTCGAGCTTAACAATCCGAAGTGGCCGCAGTTCGTTCGCGGCATCGTCAGCACCGTTAAATCCGAATTCGCGATCACTCAAAAAGTTACGACCAGCCTCTATAAGTTGCTCATTTATGAGAAAGGCAGTTTTTTCGTTCCGCATCGCGACACGGAAAAAGCCCATCGGATGTTCGCGACGCTCGTCATCTGCTTGCCTTCGAAGCATGAGGGTGGGCAGCTGATTGTGTCTCATGGCGGCCAGTCCAAAGTGATCAACTTCAGCGACAAGACCGCAGCGTACGACTTGCAGTACGCTGCTTTTTACGCGGATTGCGAACACGAAGTGCAGCCAGTCACAGACGGCTACCGATTCTGCCTTGTTTACAACTTGGCCACGACAGGAAAAAAAGCCCAGCCGACCGCCCCTGAATTTGGCGGCGCGATCGAGGCGGCGACGCGCGAGATCCAAGCGATCTTCAAAGAAAACAAAGAACGCGACATGCTCATTCTGCCACTGGCGCATCAGTATTCCGAAGCGGGCCTGACGCCGGATGAAACAGACGACGGCGATTACGATCCGGACGACAGCTACGACGACGATTGGGATGATGATGACGACGACGAGTTCTGGGACTCAGCCGACGACGACGATGATGATGAATTCGATGAAGACGAACTTGACAACAAAAGCTCCACGTACAAGGCTGTTCTGCGTCACGCCGAAAAATCGCCGGAGCCTTCAAAGAGTGCTTCGATCGTTCCGCTGGAATTCAAAGGTGGCGATAAAGCTCTGACAGACGTACTAGGCGAAGCTGCTACGCAAGCCGACTGTCGCGCTTTTGTCGCATTGCTGACTCAGTGGCAATCTGGCTGTCCGGACTATGGAACAATCGATTTCGTGCCATACGGCTACCGCGGCCGTTATGGATCCAGCGACCTTAGCGATGGAAACCGTCGTGCGGAATTCGAGGAAGTCTACGACGAATCACTTTCGCTCAAACATTGGCACACGCTCGACGGAAAACGTCAACCGTTTGAAGAACTAACCATCAACGAAGACGACATCGTCAGCGCTGTCCCTCAAGAAGAACGAAACTATCGGCAAGAGATCCACGAAGCAACGGGCAACGAAGGCATGTCGATGGAACGTTGGTACCACGAAGCTGTGGTCGTCGTGTGGCCAGAAGCTCGCCACTTCCACGTTTTGGCATCGCAAGGTAGCCGCAATTCTGTTCCCGCGTTGCACGACTTGATCAATGCTGCGGACGCCCCGGAAAAGTGCAAAGACTGCAAATCGTTCGCCACGCAGATCCTCGAATGCTGGAATAGATCGACTAGATATCGTGGTGACAATGATTCGCTTGGCACGAGCATGATGCGTTCTCTGTTGGCGATAAACGACTCCAAACTAGCGGTCAAGTTCTTCGATAAAGTGCTGCCCCTCGAGTATTGTTCGCTCGATGGCGAGACGCTGGTCTCTCTGGCAGAGCTGGCCCATTGGAAGCAAATCGAGCAGCCGCTTGCGCGTTTCTTTCGCACGCAAAAAGCTGACGACTATCAAACGGGATTAAAGGCGTTAGCTTCAGTGTTCGGTGCGTTAGCGAGTGTCGGTGATCGCCCGTCGGCGGCTCGGAAGCGAGTGTGCAAAGCAGTGTTGGGAGAAGTCACGCAGATGATGCAACGCTGGGAAAAGAAAACTCCGTCCAGTTACCGCAATGAATTTATCGGCACGGTCGCGCCGCTCATTCGTGGCATTTGTGCAGTGGGCACCAAAAAGAATGTCAGCGATCTGATAAACCGCATCGGCGAAAAGCCCAAGCATTACGATCTCCACAGCGTGCTAATCCCTGCAGTCAACGAGCTGGCTTCGGACGATCGGTTTAAGTCTTCCGCCAAACTTGCGGAGACAGCTTTGCAGCAGCTACGGCAGTTTTGCGTCGATCAACTTACGCAGCGCACCGAAACGAAACCAACGCCTCCAAAGAACTGGAAACGCCCCGCGGCACTCAAATGCAATTGCTCAGACTGCCAGGAGCTAGCTAAGTTCCTCAAGGACAAAGACGCTCAAGTCTACCGATTCGCTCGCCGCAAGGACTTGCGGCAGCACTTACACCGCCAGATCCACGCGCACCGGATCGATTGTGCGCACGTCACTGAACGGCGAGGAAGTCCGCACACACTGGTGTGCACGAAAAACCAAGCCTCATTTGAACGAGCCCTCAAGCAGTACGAAACCGATTGCGAACTTCTCACGGAATTGAGCGATGGCTAAGCCCAAAAGGAAGCTCACTGCAGCAGAAAAACGCGCGCGACGTGAACGGAAGAAAAAGTACCAAATCGTTTTCATGAACGGGAAACAAGTCCGCGTGTTGCGTCAGCTGACCATTGACGGGCTTCCGCTCGACGAATTCATCGCTCGCAATGCCGACCCGATCTGGCTTCACCAGAACGAAATGTGGGAATTCATGGGACCGGCGGATGATGACGAGCCCTTAATGGAATAGATTGGGGGCATCGAGACCGAAACGCCAACGAGGCCGCGTTCGGCTGGAAAAATCGCAGTCTATGTTTCGCGGACAAATCAAATAATTGCAAAGCATCAACTGGAAATGAAATGCCTAAAATAGACCTGACTTCAGTGCTTTCGCTGCCGATCAATCCCGAAGAAGCGTGGGAGGCCGGATTTGTAGATATGACCGATGTTCTGGGTATGGTACGCAATCCCAGTGAAGCAATAATGCTGGCACTGTGGC
>JAGQPC010000569.1 GCA_020426925.1 Planctomycetales bacterium
TCGGTTTGTCCCACTGTCCGATATCGCCAGAAAAGACGATCTTGCGAGTCACACCTTTCTCTTCGACGTCCAGTTCGATGATTGCCGAACCCAGGATGTGCCCCGCGTTGTGAAACCTCGCGTGAATATCATCACGAATTTGAATCCGGTTTTCGTAAGCGACGCCCTGAACGAGAGGCAACGTCTGCTCAACGTCTTTGATCTCGTACAGAGGCTCAACCTTTCTCGCGAACTGGCGACCTTCCTTCCTGTGTCGCTTGTTTTTGTAATTGGCGTCTTCTGTTTGAATTTGCGCCGAGTCGCGCAGCATGATATCGACCAGATCGGCCGTCGGATTGGTCATAAAGATGGGGCTATTGAAGCCGCTACGCACAAGTCGAGGAATCAGTCCACAGTGATCGATGTGTGCATGAGTTAGCAACATCGCATCTATGTCATTTGCCGGAATCGGACAAGCATGCCAGTTGCGAGCTGCGAATTGTCGCTCTTGGAATAACCCGCAATCGATCATGACCTTCGAGTTTGCGGTTTCGACGCAATACCGAGAGCCGGTCACCTGGCGGTTAGCGCCCATGAAGTGAATTTTCAAGTTCATTCTCCGAGTTGGGTTGCACGGTGTTCACTGGCAGTCGGACAGCTTATCGCTCGCATCGATCGACGACAAGCGAAGTATTATGCGCTGAACTGCGGAAGAGAGCAGTCTTTCGATACTGAAAGGCAAGCAAGATGCTTGCCCACTTCCTGCCGCGTTAAGTTTCGATGCATCGGCTCTGAATAGCGAGCAGGATGCCTTCGGCGACTTCAGGCTTCGGGCCGCGAAACGAGTTCACAGTCGAGCCGGAAGGATCTAGGACTTCAACTTCTGTTTCCAACGCGTGCATAGCCGACGGTGAATTCAGGACAATTAGATCGCAACTTTTCTCTTCCAGTTTACGCAAGGCTCGAAAGCGATGGTCTTCTGTCTCGAGCGCAAACCCAACCACCCACTGATCCTTTCGCTTGCGATTACCCAGAGTCGCGACGACGTCCGGAGTTTCGATCAAGTGCAGGATTAGCGGGGCCCCAGTCTTGGCGATCTTGCTGTCCTCAACACGAATCGGCCGATAGTCGCATGGCGCCGCGACGCCGATCAAACCGTCACATTCCTGAAACGCTTGTTCAGCTGCTTCCAACATCTCTTCTGTTGACACGACGTCGATGACACTGGCTTCGCTCGGATAGGTGATTTCGACGGGGCCGGAGACTATGACAACCTCGTGCCCGACCGCTATTGCGGCTTCGGCCAAACTTCGACCCATCAGACCGCTCGACGCATTCGTCAGATATCGGACGGGATCGAGATACTGCCGAGTTGGACCAGACGTGATCAGAATTCGCGCCATGCAGAACCCTCAAGCGGTTAGTTTTCCAAAGCGAAGTTACGACGTTGCTTGAGGACGAATTAAGCCTTCTTCGGGACTGCTGGCCGTTGCGTATAAGCGCTTCGGGATTCGGCCAGACAGAAACGCGTCCCGTCCTGCTTGGCATGCGAGCTTCATCGCTCGAGCCATGCGGACCGGATCTGCAGCGTGAGCAATTGCGGTGTTGAGCAACACTCCGTCCACGCCCAGCTCCATCGCTTCCGCGACGTCGCTGGCGGTGCCGACTCCTGCGTCGACGATAACGGGATAATCAGGATCTCCGTCCTTCAGATATTCCATACAAATCCGAATGTTATTGGGATTCAGAATTCCCTGGCCCGAACCGATCGGACTACCGGCCGGCATTACGGCGGTCGCACCTGCTTGCTTCAACTGCAGTGCGATGATCGGATCATCACTTGTATAGCACAGTACCGAGAGTCCATCTGCGACCAGCTGTTCTGTCGCCCGCAGAGTTTGCACTGGATTTGGCAGTAGCGTTTTGCCGTCACCAAGGACTTCTAATTTCACCCAGTCGGCGCCTGGGTTCTCGAGTCCCCTTAAGATTTCGCGGCCGAGCCGGGCGGTCCGGACGGCGTCTTCGGCGGAATAGCATCCGGCGGTGTTGGGCAGCAAGATGTACTTATCCAGATCGATGTAATCGAGAATGTTCTGGCCGTTTTGGTCGTACAGTCGCTCGCGGCGAACCGCGACTGTCAAACAATGAGTGCTAGCTGCAACGAGCGATTCGGCCATCAACGCGTATGTGTCGTACTTGCCGGTTCCAACGATGAGCCGACTATGCAACGTATGATCGCCAATCGTCAGCGCGTCCGTTTCAATTTCTGCCTGAAGTGTCATTGGGCTTGATTTCATAGAAGTATTGATATGCGTCGCTGCAATGCGACATTTGGATCGTTCGTGAATTGTCGACAAACGCCGCCACCCTGACAACCGACTGCCCGGCCGTGGCGTCTGCGCGATCTGAACCGCACACTCTGACCCATGGATTCCTCGTGATTTGCTGCATGTTTTGGCGGATATCGCGAATAAATCGCTATGAACCAGATTTAGCTCAGTTCGTAGAATTTATTTGCAAGAGAGTCCGCGAACCGGCAACTTCCGCATGTCCAATGAACAGTTCAGCCAACCGTGTTACAGATGCCACAGCTGCGATTGATTGGCGAGCCGAGCTCGACCAGCACCGCCGCTGGCTGCGCACGGTGATTGCGGCTCGTTGCGGTGAGGCACAAGCCGTCGACGAAATCTTTCAGGAGACTGCGGCGGCGGCAGTGGCACAAAAATCGCCGTTGGCCGACGCCACGAAAGTTGCACCTTGGCTGTACCAAATCGCCGTTCGTCAATCGCTGATGTACCGGCGGAAACAAGGACGCAAACGAAAACTCGAACAGGCATACGCGGAACGGGCCGAGCCAATCATGGAAAGCCGGCAACCGGTTTCGCCGCTGGGATGGCTGCTCGCTGATGAACGTCGATCGCTTGTGCGAAAGGCGATGGCGGAACTGAATCCTCGTGATTCAGAAATGCTGATGTTGAAGTACACCGAAGGCTGGTCGTATCGCGAGATCGCCAACCGTTTAGGGATGAGTGAAAGCGCCGTTGAATCTCGGCTGCACCGTGCCCGCCAAAAGTTGCGCCAGCAGCTCGCGCGGCTTGACGTTACCTAAAACGAAATGACGTTGTTGAAATGAACACAAAAGATTTGCACCGACAGATCGATCGCTTGGTTGACGGGGAACTCGGAGATGCCGAGCTAAGAGCGTTGCTGCGAGACTGTGAAAACGATCCATCACAATGGCGCCGTGTAGCCTTGTCATTTGTCGAATCGCAAGTTCTTTCGGCCGAACTGACAAAGCTCCGCGGCGCTGAAAAAGTTTCATCGGTTCGACGCCGGACGCTGCTTCCGTTTCGTTCGGGAGAATGGTTGGCGATGGCTGCCGCGGCCATGATAGTGATTAGCCTTAGCTTCAACGTCGGACGTTCGTGGGATTCAGAATATGAGTTGGGAGCGTCGCGAGACAACGGATTCGGCAATCAGGTAGTAGGGATTGAGACACCAGCCGAGACCTTTGATGCACACAACGACGAGTCGTTTTCGCTGGTCATTGGGGACCCGGATGGAAGGTATCGCGAAGTCGAAGTTCCGTTGCTCGATAACATGCAAGACTTTCAGCAGCGCTCGGGCGTGCCGGTCGATCTCGTCGAACAAATCCAACGGCAAGGGTATCGCGCTCACGTAAATCGAACATTCATGCCAGTAACATTGCGAGACGGTCGAGACGCAATCGTCCCGATCGATAACGTTCGCATCATCCCGAAACAATACCAATAAACGTGCACAACATATCGTGCACAACGACAATTCTATCTGCGACGGACACAGAGGTACTCAAAATGCAAAAGACAATCAAAAACAAACTGCTGCTGACATTGCTGGGACTTGCCGGCGTGTTCGGATCAGTCGCCAAAATTTCAGCGCAAGAAGCGGACGCCGATCCGCCCGAAAAACAGAAGCGACGTGTCGTCGTCATTGAGGACGACGCAGACTTAAACGCAGGTGCGCCGCAGCGCGGGCGTGTCATCGTTCGGCCCCGCAACTTGCCAAAATACTGGATCGGCGTTGCCTGTTCGATGACTGACGATGGGGTCGTGATCGGCGAAGTCCTGCCAGATTCCCCTGCGCAAAAGGCCGGTATCAAAAGCGGTGACGTCGTTGTCACAGCTGGTGGAAAAGATGTAGCCGAACTAGGAGATCTCGTTGAAGCTGTCCAAACGGATGGAAAGCCGCTGAAGTTGACACTAGAACGAAGCGATGAAGTGCTCGAACTGGAAGTAACTCCAACCGAGCGGCCAGCTGACTTTGATCGGTCCCAAGGTGGCATTCACCTTCGTGAAGATTGGGATGATTTGATTCCGCACCTACGAGGTTTGATGGAAGGCAACGTCGAGGATTTTGATTTTTCAATGATTCAGCCCGGCGTAATTCTCGATCCAGCTGACATTCCCAACGGAGTGAGCATCTCAATCACGCGGGAAGGCGATGGCCCAGCGAAACTGTCGATCAAGCGTGGTGATGATTCCTGGGTCGTAACCGAAGATTCAATCGACAAGCTCCCCGAGGATTTGCAGAAGACAGCGCGTCGAATGCTTGCTGCGATGGGTGGTAAGCCCGGACGCCGAGGCATCATTCGCGACCGGAGGCAGCTGATTCCTAGAGGCTTGCGAATGCCGCAGTTTGACGCCATCCCCGATATTCAGCGTCCAGCAGAACGCGAAGATGAACTGCGAGCTGAACTGCAGAAGATGCGAGAAGAAATGCGTGAACTACGCGATCTGATCAAGGAACTCAAAGCAGATCAATAGCGCGAAATCACGAGCACACGAAGCGAAACCGCAGCGCGAGGTAAGCCGTACTTGCCTCGCGTTTTTCGTTTCAGTCGAAAATCCGTTTCGATTATGCGGAGCGGCTGTCTCTTGGTACGATGGTTACCATGAACGAACGTGCCCACTTTCAATTTGTCCCTCGCCGAGATTTCCTGTACGGGTTAGGCGCAAGCATCGGATCGCTCGCGTTCACTTCGATGCTGAGTGCCGATGACGCCGACAATCGGAGCACGCGCCGACCTCATCATCCTCCAAAGGCGAATCGCTGCATCTTTTTGATGATGGAAGGCGGCCCATCGCATATCGATACATTTGATCCAAAGCCAGAACTCGCGAAACGCCATCTGCAGGAGTTTTCGCGGTCTGGAGAAGAACAAAGTGCGATGTCCTCCGGCAAGCGTTACTTTGTCAAAAGTCCGTTCGAATTCGTGAAGGCTGGTGAGTCAGGCGCGGACATTAACTCCGCCTGGGAACATCTGCAAACGTGTGTCGATGACATGTGCTTCTTTCGCGGCGCGTATGTCGAATCAGTAAACCACCCAACCGCGTGCTACCACGTGAACACCGGCAATCGATTTGGTGGCGATCCTGGAGTCGGAGCGTGGGTCAATTACGGACTCGGATCGGTCAATGAAAACCTGCCGGGCTTCGTTGTATTGCCAAACACCAGTTATCCTCAAGGCGGTTCCGCCAATTGGTCCAACGGCTTCTTGCCGGCCCAGTTTCAAGGAACTCCATTTCGCGCGACAGGGAGTCCGATACTGGACCTGAATCCCCCGCAGTGGGTTTCGCGTGACAGGCAGCGAGCGAATCTGGATCTACTTTCATCGCTCAACGAAAAGCACTTGGAAGCGAGACCGGGCCGGAACGATTTGGAAGCGAGAATGGAATCGTACGAACTCGCCTACCGTATGCAAACCGAGGTTCCCGAGGTCTTGGACCTAAGTGCAGAATCGGCCGAGACACTTCGGATGTACGGAATTGGCGAACGCAAGACCGATTCGTTTGGTCGCAAATGTTTGCTCGCTCGGCGATTGGTCGAGAAAGGCGTTCGCTTCGTTCAGGCATACGCGAGCAATTGGGATAGCCACGACTATATTCATCGAGCGCACGGCTCGCTCATTCGCTCGGTCGATAAGCCGATCGCGGCGTTGCTGAAGGACCTGAAGCAGCGAGGGCTGTTAAAGAATACGCTCGTGCTATTCTGCGGTGAATTTGGTCGCACGCCTGACAACGGTTTGCGCGGCGGCGGAAAGTCGTACGGCCGAGATCACAACGCGAACGCAATGGCGATGTGGTTTGCAGGCGGCGGGACAAAATCTGGCCACACAATCGGTGCGACGGACGAGATCGGAGCGAAGGCGGTCGAGTGCGCGCATCACATTCGTGACGTGCACGTTACGATGCTCCATCTGCTCGGGCTGGACGACAATAAACTGACGTACTATCACGCCGGTCGTTTTAAGCAGCTAAGTCAATTCGGCGGACAGGTGATCCGCGAATTGATCGCGTAACATTTTCGGGACGGAAATCGATGGCTTTGTATGGATACGGTGGAATCGTCTTTGTTGCGAGTGTTGTTTCATTCTTGCTCTATGGCATCGACAAGCACCGAGCGATGCACGACTCGCGACGACGGATCCCAGAGCGAACGCTGCATCAAGTCGATTTGTTCGGAGGTTGGCTTGGCGGATTGCTCGGACGCCGCGTTTTTCGACATAAAACTCAAAAGGTTTCGTTTCGAATCATTTCCGCTTTGATTTGCGTTGTGCACATTGCCATCGTGTGCGGGCTTGGCTACGCGACGTTTGGTTAGACCATGCACCAGAGGCGATTCCTTAGCTCAGACAAGTCCCGGATTGTAAGAATTGCTCGATGGCCGAAAGTATTATTTGCAAGTTCTCAATCCTCATGTTCAGCGCCGGGCAAACGTAGAGCACGTTGCCAATCGGGCGAAGCCATACTCCTCGGTCCAGAAAGAAGTCGCGCGTTTTCGCTGGTGGCAATGGTTGAGCAAATTCGATCGCGAGCAATGCTCCAAGACTTCGCGCGTCAACGACTTCATTGCGGTTTGGTCTTGATTGCGTATTGGCGATGTATTCTGCTTTCGTGTTATCTGCGAAGGCCGTGAACATTTCGCTCACGTCAGTGTTCGGCAAATAGTTCTCGAATAGATCCAGCGACGCGTTTGCAGCTGCACAAGCGAGCGGATTGCCCATGTAGGTCGGGCCGTGCATTAAAGCGTGTGACGGTTCGTCAGAATGGAACGCACTGTAGACTTCGTCGGTCACAGCCGTTGCGGACAGCGTCATTACTCCTCCGGTCAGTGCCTTGCCCACCGAAATAATATCCGGAACGATCGACGCCTGCTCAATCGCAAACATCGTCCCCGTACGCCAAAACCCCGTTGCGATCTCGTCGGCAATGAATAGCAAGCCAAGTGTCTTGGTGATTTCGAAGACACGTTTCAGTTGCGCGGGTGAATGGAACTTCATGCCCGTCGCCATTTGAGCGAGCGGCTCGATAATGACTCCGGCGACGTCGTCGCTTTTGGCCGCAACGAACGATTCAAATTCCGCGAAGTCACTTTCCGATTGCGGGATCGCCGCCGGATACTGCTCAAGTAGAAAGCCCTTGAAGTGCGCGTGCATGCTGTCGTCGGGATCGCAAACGGACATCGCACCAGTTGT
>JAGQPC010000570.1 GCA_020426925.1 Planctomycetales bacterium
AATGAAAGTCCTGGCCGACAGATGGTTGACGCGCGATCCGCCTGAAGAAATCTATTCATTTCTCCGCTACGACTTTCAGCAGCTGCAACGCGAGCACGGACAGGTCTGGGGCACCAAAATCCCGCACCCGAAAATGATTCGAATTTCGAAGCCTCATCCGCAAACAGCGTGACACATCAGAGTACGCTATGGCTTAAGCGTTCTTAACAGCTGATCGGCGACAAGCTGCGTGCGATGGACTTCCAGTCCGTCGTACGTGCTAGAAGTAGACTGCAGTTCGACTTATTCGGTGGCTTGCGTTCTTAGCACAAACTAGAATGCAGGTCACACGTTCTTCATTTTTGTTTCAAATTCTTTTCATGTGAAACTGCAACTGTCGCGGCTAGATTTGCATAAGTGTTGCGGCAGGCTTATCTCAACCGAGGATTTCATGCGACGACGAACTGTAAACAAACAACGGTCATTCCATGCTGAAACTCTCGAAGCACGAGTTCTACTCGCTGGTGACCTGGTGGCTCATTGGCAGGCTGATGACCTCGTTTCTTCGACAGCCGACGGAGCAACGGTAGGCGCGTGGGTTGATCGAGTCGCCATTCGTCCGGCTTCGAATGTCGCGGGGAGCCCGATTCTTCAGTACGCGTCGCTGGACGGTCGAGCGTCGGTACGGTTTGATTCGACCGATGGTGGTGACCTGCTCGAAGTTCCGTTTAACGCGAATCCGATTGCCGGCGCGACCGACTACAGTTTAATAGTCGTGCTTTCGACGTCAGCACAGCAGTTCCGTGATGATGGCGCACTTTGGTATCAGAAAACGGGCATCGTTGATGGGAACCAGAACGGCTTCGGAGCAGACTACGGCACGGCGCTGAATGCGAACGCGCAAATCGTTGCTGGGACGAGTGTAGGCTTCCTCAAGCCCGGTGCGGGTGTCACGTCATTGTCGGGCAATTTGAACGACGGTGAACGCCACGTCTACGCGTTTACCAGATCTGGAGACAGCGTGTCACTCTACGTCGATAGTGATGCACCTGTTTCCGCGACCGGCGCCGGAGCGGATGCGCAAGCTTCTTCCGTAGTTCTTGCGATCGGCGGACTTGCCACTCGCGAAGGAGCGTTCACGGGGAACATCTCAGAAGTCAGAGTCTACGATGGCCAGCTTACGGCCGCCGAGCTTGCGTCGGTCATGAGCAACATCGATGCTTATTACAACAACGCTGCACCGCAAGCAGCGAATGATGCGTATTCCGTTTCGGAGGATTCGAACGGGCTTTTGGTCAACACTGCAAACGGGCTGCTTTCCAATGACACCGATGCTGATGGCGATCCGCTGACCGCGCAACTTGCAACTCAACCGCAGCATGGTCAGCTTTCACTGCAGCCAAACGGAAGCTTTCTTTACATTCCGGATGCTGATTATTTTGGGGAGGATTCGTTTACCTACTCGGCGTTCGATAGCCGTCCATCGGCAACGGCCACGGTCACGATCAATGTTACGCCGGTTAACGACGCACCGACTGCCAGTCCAGATGCTTACTTTGGTGATCTTGGGGAGCCCATTGTTGCGGAGCTGGCAGCAGGACTACTCGCCAACGATTCTGATATCGACAGTGCAAGCTTGAGTGCTGTTGTCGTTGCGGGACCAACGAACGGCACCTTGGACTTAAATCCGAACGGAACGTTCATTTACACCCCGAACGAAGGATTTGATGGTCTGGATGTGTTTACTTACCGAGCGGACGACGGTACCGATCAGTCTGATCCCGTCGAAGTCTCACTGTTCGTCGGTGGCGCTCCGCTCCGCATCAACGAGATTTTGGCTGTCAACATCGGTGACGTAGAAACGCGATTGCGAGCTGAACCGGATGATCGATTCCGAGGTGATCGACTTACTCCAGATTGGATCGAGATCCAAAACCTGTCGTCCGCGGCGATTGACGTTTCTGGCTTTCATTTGACCGACAGTCGGTCTGATCCTAAAAAGTGGGCGTTCCCCGCAGGAACGACGATTCCGGCGAATGAAACACTGGTCGTTTTTGCATCCAGGATGAACGTAAGCGATCCGCGACTTGATGAAGTCGGACTGCTTCACACGAATTTCGTGCTCACGATCGGTGGTGAGTACCTGGGCATTACCGATCCGGATGGTGAGGTTGTCGATGAATTCGCGTCAGGTTATCCCAAGCAGTATCCAGGTATCTCGTACGGCTGGACTTCGGACGGCGAGCTGAAGCATTTGACCACAGCGACTCGAGGCGACGCAGCCAACGGTGATGGCTACACGGGCGCTGTCAGCGATACATCGTTCTCAATCGATCGAGGCTTCTATTCCGAACCGATCTTTGTCGAAATTTCCACTGACGACGCAGAAGCTCAAATTAAATACACCATCGATGGAACAGAACCTTCGGCTGAAAACGGCATCGTCTATTCGAGTCCGATCACGATCAGCAGCACGACGACGCTGCGAGCTGCCGCTTTCATCGACGGCATGATTCCGTCTAACGTCGATACGCAAACTTACATCTATATTGGCGACGTTCTAAAGCAATCGGCAACTCCAACCGTTGGTCCAACCGGTTCGGAAGTCCAGTTTCCTGATGCCTGGCGATCGCAAGCCAGTGATTACGAAATGGATCCGGAGATACTGAGCGATCCTGCCTACTCAGATCAGTTCGAATCTGCGCTGACGGCGTTGCCCTCGTTGTCGCTCACGGTTCCAGAAATGTTCGAAAGGAACGGTCTCTACAGCAATCCTGGGGGAGCGACCGAGCAATCTGCGTCCGCGGAGCTTATTTTTGCTGATGGCACTGTCGGCTTCCAGGTTAACGCCGGGGCACGGATGCAGGGCGGTGCAAGCCGTAACGCGGAACACCTCAAGCATTCGATGAGTTTGCGATTCCGTGAAGACTATGGCGAGACACAACTCGACTATCCACTATTTGCGGAATCCGCAGTGTCACAGTTTGAGTCGATTCACTTGCGTGCGAGGTACAACAATTCGTGGATCCATTGGGATCAAGGGCAGAGAAACCGCGGAATGCTGATGCGTGAAATGTTCATGCGTGACAGCATGTTGGCGTCTGGCCAAGTCGCAGCCGGGCACGGTCGATACGTCCATCTTTACCTCAACGGATTGTACTGGGGCATTTACGAGATGCACGAACGACAGGACGCCAGCCACTATGCAGCGTACTACGGCGGGCAGTCGTATGAATACGCGGCCAGCAACGCGAATGCTATTGTCGACGGTACTAACACCAATGCATTACGTGACCTTACTGACGTCGTTCGAAGTGGAGACTGGGACGCGATTCAGAAGAACTTAGACGTCGATAACCATATCGTATTCAACATCGTTCAAGAGTACGGTGGGAACCAAGACCTCAAAGCGGATGGGAACTGGCGCGCCGCCGGCGGCGGAACAGCGGAAGCACCTTGGCAATTCTACGTCTGGGATGCGGAACGAGTGCTCGAAAACGTGCGACAGCGCGGGACGTCGCCTGTGGCAGATTTGATGAATTTTGTTCGCACACTAGATGACATCGAGGAATACGTTGTCAAATTTGGCGACCACATTCATCGCTTGCTGTTCAATGATGGAGCACTCACTCCAGAAAAGGTAACGGAACGTTGGATGTATCAATTTGAGCAACTGGAACCGGCGATCGTCGCGGAATCGGCGCGATGGGGAGACGCTCGGCCTGATCGCGGACAAAGGACTCCTTTAACGAAAAACGACCACTGGCTTCCAGAGCACGAGCGAATCATCAATCAATACTTCCCTGATCGGACGGCGAACGTCATCGATAACTTCCGCCGTCGCAACCTCTATCCTGGGACGAACGCGCCTGAGTTCCTCGTCGGTGGTGAACGACAGCACGGCGGGACGATTGACGGTAAGCCGTTGACGGTCCTGAATCCTGACGGCGTCGGAACTGTCTACTACACGCTCGACGGCAGCGATCCACGTGAAGTCGGCGGTGCAGTTTCGGCAAACGCGCTTATCTACAGCGGAGATATTAATCTGCTCGATTCGACAACCGTCAAAATGCGTCTTTTGAATGCAGGCGAGTGGTCCGCTTTGTCAGAAGCAACATTCGTCATCGAGCAATTGGCGGACGCCACGAACCTGCGCATTAGCGAAATCAATTATCACCCGCACAACGCACGAGCTGGTGAGCCCGACGTTGGTGACAGCCAGTTCGAATTCATCGAAGTCATGAATGTCAGCGACAACGTCGTCAATTTGTCTGGTGCCAAGTTCATCCCTGTTTCGATCGATGGAAACGCGGAAGGAATTCAATTTGTCTTTGGCAATCAGGTGCTCCAGCCGCAGCAGCGAGTCGTTGTTGCTCGTGATGTTGAATCGCTCAAGGGACGCTACGGCGATGACGTCGCTCTCGCAATTGGCAACGATGGGCTGGCAAGTCCGCAAGGTCAGTGGGCCGGTGGGCGGCTTGGCGACGGAGGCGAAACGCTCACTCTAATCGATGCTTCCGGCGAGATGATCCAGCAACTTCGTTACGACGATGCCGGACGTTGGGCCGAAAGAGCAGACGGAATTGGATCGACACTTGAGTATCTAGGTGGAACGCTCGATCCAGCCGATGGCCAAAGTTGGCAAGCGAGCATACAGATCGGCGGAACGCCTGGTGCGGCTCCAACTGCGTTCGAACCAACAGTTGTGATTAACGAGGTGCTTAGCAACTCGGACGATCCCGCTGTCGACCAAATCGAACTATACAACGTTTCTGTCAGCGACATAGATTTGTCTGGTTATCTCCTGTCTGATTCGGCAAACGATTTCGCTCGCTATGCGTTGCCACAAGGGACGTCGATTGCGGCCGGAGGATATCTTGCTTTGTCCCAAACTGATTTCGGATTTGGGCTGAAGGGCGACGAATCGGACGAAGTATGGTTGGTGAGTCCAAATGAAAACGGACTCCCTGCTGCGTTCGTCGACAACGTTTCGTTCGGAGCGACCGAACCCAACACGACTCTTGGTCGTTGGCCGAATGGAACGGGCGAGCTATTCCCAACGTCGGCAAGTTCGATCGGTGCTGTCAACTCTGGCCCCGCAATGCCGAACGTCGTTATTAGCGAAGTTCATTACAATCCAGCCGCAGCCGATGCGGCGACTAGCGACGCGTTGGAATTTGTCGAACTTTTTAACTCAACAGCCGAGCCCATCGATTTGAGCGGTTGGCGTTTGAATAAAGCAGTCGACTACACGTTCCCCGAGGCTACTGAGCTAATGGCGGGCGAGTCGGTTGTCGTCGTGTCGTTTGATCCTGCAGTTGAAACGCAACTTGCTGCATCGTTCCGCGCGAACTATGGAGTCGGTGGGCAGGTGCGAATCGTTGGCCCGTTCTCCGGAGTGTTGGACAACGGTGGCGAACGATTGGAACTTGATCGGCCAACTGGAATCGAAGGATCGAACGGGCACATCCTTGTCGATCGAGTCCGCTACGATGACGACGCTCCTTGGACATCGGTTCCCGACGGAAACGGCCCATCGTTAACTCGTCTGGATGCGTCTGCGTACGGCAACGACGCCAGCAGTTGGATTGGAATTCCTCCTACTCCGGGAACTGTCAACTTCGATCCGCCCGCAGTCGACCTGAACGACGATGGTGTCGTGAACGCTGACGACATCACGGTGTTATGCACAAGTCTTCACAGCGGTGGAACGCCGTACGACCTGGACGGCAACGGCAATTTCAATATTGACGATTTCCACTTTTTGGTTAGAGGCTATTTGGGCACTGACGCGGGCGACGCGAATCTCGACCGAGTGTTCAACTCGTCCGACTTGGTCGTTGTATTTACGGCCGGCGAATATGAAGACGGCATTCCATTGAATTCAACTTGGGCGGAAGGCGATTGGAATTGTGATGGCGAATTTGACACAAGCGATCTGGTAGCCGCCTTCCAGACAGCGACTTACACGGCTGCGCTCAAGCCGATCGATGGCCACAAACTCGCTGCCGCGACGGTTGACGGCACACCAGGCGCTAACGATCGCAATATTGAATCCCACCAAGCGAACGAGCCAGACGAAACGCAAATGAAGAAACCTGAGTTGATGCTCGTTTCGAATGTCGATCAGATCTTCAAGGAAGTTCCTGACTTCGAAATGGATGACGACGACATCGACGACACAATGATCTGATTAGCAGCTTCGTCTGACACGACGGTAGACCACGCAACACAGCAGCGGCAAAACCACCATCTCCGGTTCGGGAACGGCCACCGGAGGACGCGGACCTCGTTCGTAGCCTCCGATGTTGAACGCTGTGACGAGGTCACTGGTCGAGAATTCTCCGTCTCCGTTCCAGTCCCCTTCCGACCAAACGGAGTTCTGAGCAATGCCGTCCTCGTATTCGCCCGCGATAAACACGGCTACGAAGTCGCGACTGTTGAACTCACCGTCCAAGTTTGCATCTCCTGGCCAGATGTTCTTTAGATCTGTCCATCGCATGACGTCCGAAACGTCGATGGTCGAGTCACGGTTCAGGTCAAAGCTCGAATCGTTCGCTCCTGTCGCCGATGCAGCGACGAGCAGATTGATGTCGTCGATGTCCAGCAGTCCGTCGCGGTCGAAGTCGCCTTCGACAGACGCCGCTTCGAAAACCGACAGCATCAACGACCCGGGCACCGGATCTAGTCCGAGCGCCATCATTGCTACATTCGCCGCATCACCGTTTCTCCACGGCTGTTGCTCGGCTGTGTACCTGGGACGCGAATCGCCCGGATCAAACCGGTTCGTTGCTACATCGTGAAGGTCAACTCCACCGGGCAATCCCAATCCCCACACGAAAAATGGGATGATCGAGTTCTCAATAAAGTCGAGGTTGCCGTGATTGAAATTGAATCCGCCGTGATCGGCCGTCAAAACGATCGCAGTGTCATTCGCTAGATGCGGCGTCGTATCAATCGCCTCAAGGATCAGCCCCAAATATGAGTCCACGACTGTGATCGATTGTTCATAATCGGGGCTAGTCCAGCCCCAGAAATGTCCTACAGTGTCCGGCTCGACAATGTGCAAAAACGTGTAATTGGCCGGTGCGGTTTCCAGCAAGTCTAATGCTACATTGACCGTTGCGGCCGACGAACCATCGATCAAGTATGTCACATCAAGTTTGTCGGGGCCGTTGTCTTCACCGATGACATCCTGCGCGCCGTTGTCTTCGTCGTAACTGCGATCGAGGATGCTGAGTTTAGTTTTGGTCGCGAACAACGCGGTCTTCAGGCCATTGTCGTGCGCGACATCGAACGTGCTCGATTTATATTCGACGTCCGGATTTCCGTTTTCGTGAATCGTGTGAGTCTCGGGCGGGTCGTTGATTGTGTAGCCGTGAGGCGCAGTCAGCGGAATTCCCTCTGCGTGGCTGACCGGACGTCCCGTTATCATCGAGATGTGATTCGGAATCGTTTCCGTGTTCGCAAAGTCTGCTCGACCGTTGTAGGTAAACGCTCCTTCCGTTTGCAACCGGTAGAAATTCGGTAGAGTCTCCGGAGCATCAGACACCAACCTCTGCAGCGTGTCACCTCGTAGACCATCGATGCTGATTTGCAAAACGTAGTCGACCGTTTTTATCGCGTCGGCTGACAGGTGTGCTCCACAGCAAAGCAACGAACTTAACAAGCTGGCAAGTCGAATTGTCCACCTCGTGGTCAATGTCATGGGAAGCTACCACTGTACGTCACTGCTAGAGCAGGATGCCTGCGATACAAGCTGTCATGAACGCAGCCAATGTTCCACCGAGCATCGCTTTTATACCCAGCCTCGCCAAATCGGATCGACGGCTCGGAGCGACAGCGCCGATGCCGCCAATTTGAATGCCGATCGAACTAATGTTTGCGAAGCCAGCCAATGCGTACGTCAGTATAACCGATGTTCTTTCCGCCGGAGCATCTTCACCGGTCTGCTTCATCCATTCGCCCAGCTGACCGTACGCGACGAATTCGTTTGTCGCCATCTTCAGACCAAGCAGCTCCCCGGCTCGAAGGCAGTCATTGCTGGGAATTCCCATCAGCCAGGCGAACG
>JAGQPC010000571.1 GCA_020426925.1 Planctomycetales bacterium
GGGAGGGTCGGAAACGAGCTTGCGAGTTTCCGGGGAGGGGACACGGGAAGGGAAGAGCTGACGACCTGTTCAAGTTCAGCGCCGCCACCAACCGCCCCTCCCCGAAGTCTCGTTCCTCGACTTCGACCCTCCCAAGGGAGGGTAAAGTCAATGTGCTACCCACCCGAAACCTTTTGCCAACATGACCGCAGTAAACGAATGCAACGAATCGCGTCAGTTTCCGATGACATGTCCTCGTTTGAAAGTTTGGCAGGTGGCTGCTGTGATCGGGATCTCAACGCTTTCATTGATAGCATTTCCATCGCTGTGGAAACGAGCAGAAGAGTTCGCTCCGGAACCAAGCTATCGAACTCCTTACGCACTGAGCGAAGACTATTGGCTCTATCGCCGACTGTGCGAGCGCACTTCCGACGAGCAATCGGTCTTGATGATTGGCGATTCCGTGATTTGGGGCGAGTACGTCTCACCCAGTGATGCGCTGAGCGCACAACTGAACCAAAAACTCGGCCACAATCGATTTGTGAATGGAGGCATCAACGGTCTGCACCCGATGGCGATCGAGGGGATGCTGAAAATGCACGGATCGCAGATTCAGAATCTGAACGTCGTCGTGCACTGCAATCTGCTGTGGATGAGTTCTCCTGAACGTGACTTGAGCTCGACGAGCCCGCAGCAATTCAATCACGCATCACTCGTGCGACAATTCGGTGGATGGCCAAATCCAGCCAAGCCCGAGAGCCCCGCATACGACGAAACGCTGTCCAATCGAATCGCCGTAGCAACGGCTCGTCGCCTCCCGTATCGAATTTGCGTCGACCATTTGCGGCGTCGCTTCTTCGATGGACAGAATGTCCATCAATGGAGCCTTGATCATCCGGCCGAGCTGTTCTGGAACAACGTCTCGTTCGACATGGCACAACCGAGCGAAGAACTCCGCCACGAACCCGTCGACTGGACGCAGCAGAGAATTCAACCTCAGTCATTCGATTGGGTGAACCTCGACGACTCGCTGCAGTTCAAATCGTTCGTCCGCGCAATCGAGCTCTTAAAGTCTCGTGGCAATCGCGTAGTCGTCGTGCTCGGTCCGTTCAACCAGCACCTGTTGCTCGCCGACAACACCGAAGCGTTTGACGCATTGCATGAATCAGCGATCGCAAGATTGACCGAACGCAAAATCCCATTCGTAGCGATGTCTCTACTTCCGTCGTCCGAATACGGCGACGCCAGTCACCCGCTCGCCCAAGGGTATGCGCGAATGGCAGATGAGTTACTGGCGAACGTTGAATTTCAAAGCGTGCTGACAGCGGCTAAGTGATCGCAACCCAAGCAGTTAATTCGCACACAATCAAAGCTGCAACGATCACTACGCGTTAGTGCTAATCCGGTCGCTTAGCACTGCCACAGGAATTTCGCCTTGTCGTTGCATCGCGTGCAAATGAATGCGAAGCCGCATCCTCCTCCGCCGAAGTTGACACCGCTCTCTCCCCGTTCTTCCAAAAGTGCAACGAAACGCATTGGCTGGCCGCATTCGCAACTTGGAGTCTCGTCACCCTGCTTCCAAACCGGACCGCCACCGATTTTGCCGAGCACGTTACCGTCACCGTCAACAGCAGCGACGTAATTGTCGTCATCAAATGCCTGTGACAAGCTCGAATCGTATGGCTCAAGAGATAGAAACGTTTCCAAATCGAGCTTCGTTACTCCATTGAGTGGAGCAGTAATTGGCTCATCTCCCGGCGCGACAAGCAAGGCTGCGTTTGCTCCAGAATCAGCGTCCCAGTCGTCGCACATGCCGGGCTGGTTTTGACACGCGAAAAGCAGCAGTATGCCGGAAAGCGAACTCACTTCCGGGTCATCTGAATCGGCAAGGCGAACTTGCGCTATGAATTGCATCGCGCCCTTGCAACTTTTGCACACAGGCCAATCGACATGACCGACTCCTGTCGGTACCCCACCGATTTTAGTCAGCGAAGGACTAGTAGCTGAACGAATTAGAATGCCCATGCCAGACTCAGTAAAATGCTCTAAGCGAATGCCCGCAGACCCACTACTTGCTACCGCGCCGTGCCGGATCTATGAACGGCGCGGTGAAAAATCAAGTTCACTAATGTAGTCGACGTAGCGATCCAATCACAATTCCAACGGACTCCCTTTGGAGCAATCGTATTTGAAAACGCCTGCTTTCTTCCAATTGGAGACGACCTCGTCGATTTGATCCTTCGCGGTGACAGTAGCCAGCCCCATACACACATTCGACTCGTCGAGATCGCTCGGGACGTTACTCTGTTCTTGCAAACTCACCTGGGATGACTCTTTGCCAACGAGTAGCACGGCGACGACCAGTTTGCCAGAAGCGTCCCTGACTTCAACTCCAGTGTTTCCGTGCACGTCACGGACTCCTGCAGAAAACCCGGCGGGTAGGTTTCCGACAAGGTCTTGTGCAGTCACTGGACGATTATTTGCAAGCAGCATCATTATTTCCCCCTTGAGAAGGTTTTTAAAGTTGAACTAAGCGAGCTTGAGTTTCGCGAATACTGTCTGTAACGCAAGTGGCGACCACCAATATTACGTTCACCAATTCGCGAGACTCCGTCCGTAGCAGCCGAACGCCCCTTACCGAAAAAAACCGATCGACGATTGCATGAACTGGTCGCACAGAGCTTGAGTGGCCTGTTCGTCGAGCAGCCTTTCCATGTCGTCGAGATTCGCTTGACAAAGACGACATCCCAGCTCCGCGACGTGAAACTGGATGTGGTCCAGCCATTCGGTGTCCAGCGTTGCGAGTTTGAATTTGCCTAGCGTACTTCGCTTTGGGCACGTTGGCCGGATGCACTCCCATACTTCCAGCAGCAGCCGTTCCGGAGGATCGACGTTACTTTCAGCCGCGGGGAGTACTTCCGCGAGCGATTTGGCGACTCGCTTGATGAATCTGTGCTTTTGCAATGCGACCTGCTGCTCGGTCATGCTGAGGCGCTCAGCGATGCTTTTGTTTCGCAGTTGAGCGTGAAACACCATTTCGATCAGTTGCAGATCACGAAACTTCAAATCAGCTTGGAGCCGCAGCACCTCGTCTCGTAACGCTGCTTGCAATGCGTCTCGTTGTTGAGCGAACGATTCATCGCGTTCCGCATAGCCGCTGGCCGAAAGTCCGTCTGGTTCCGCAATTTGCTCGAGCGGGTTTTCGCTAGCGTCGTCGGTGGCGAGTTCACACGTCTTTGAATCGACGACTCGACCACGCTGCCGCAGAACGTCCACGATTCGGCGGCGAAGAATCGTAAACAGAAACGTTTCTAAGCTTGCTCGATCCTCGAAATTATCGATCCCCTTCAGGAACGAAATGAACGCTTCTTGCACTGCGTCTTCTGCATCTTGCTGCTTCAACTGCTTGCGAGCAAACGCACACAACCGCCCTTGGTACCGCGAAATCAACTGCTCCCAACCGCTCTGATCTCCGGAGCGGATCTGTTGGATGAGGAATCGATCGGCGTCGGAAAGTTCTGTCATAACAGGCAAGTCGCTATCAACTTAAGTTCGTTGCTTTATTCTGGCTTATCGAAACGTGTGCGAACAAGACCTACAATGACGGGTTTAGCCAAATGTCTAATACCGGGTAGCGAAACGACATGAACCTTCGATCGACTATTGTGCGAGTTCTCCTGTCGTCGCAGATGTTGATCACTCAAACAAATGCAGACGAACCTTGGCCACGCCACACGATCGATTCCGAATCTCGCGGAGCAGACGGTGTCAAAATCGCGGACATTGACGGCGATGGCAAACTTGACATCGTCACCGGTTGGGAAGAGGGCGGCGTCACTCGATTGTATTTGCAGCCACGTGGCGATCTGGTTCGCGACTCGTGGCCGAAGGTGACCGTCGGAAAGACGGAATCGGCTGAAGACGCCGCGTTTGCCGACCTAGATGGCGATGGGAAACTAGACATCGTTTCGTGCTGCGAAGGAACTCGCCAAGCGGTACTCGTTCACTGGAATAACTCTGACGGCACGCCGGATTCACTTTTGGATGAAGCGAATTGGGAACAGGCCGAAGTTCCGGCTTGCCGAAACGCGTCGCGATGGATGTTCGCCGAAGCGATTAGTCTTCCAGAAGGCGATGGCGCAGCGTTGGTCCTGGGATCGAAGAATCCCAACGGGCAAGTATCGCTGCTCATCCCTCCGACGACTGGTAACCGACGAAACTTGTCAGCATGGACATTGCGAAATCTGGCCACAGCCGGATGGATCATGTCAATGCGAATCGTCGACATCGATCGCGACGGCGTGGAAGACATTTTGGTCTCAGACCGCCGCAGCGAGACGTCGGGCATTTACTGGCTGAAGAACCCGAACTCGGTTTCTTCGGAGTGGACACGCTATGAAATCGGATTGCGAGGCGTGCCCGACGTCATGTTTCTGTCGATGGTCGACGAAGCAGCGGCGCCGCTCACGATTGTGGCCACGGCGAAACCAAATCGCGTGTTGTTCTTCCAGCCGCCAGCGAAACCGGACCGGCAATGGAACGTTGTTCGAAGCATCGAGTACTCCTCGAACCGATTTGGAACTGTCAAATCTGCGGTCTCTCTTCGCGACAACAAAACGAAAGATGTTTTGAAGCGTGATGTTGTGGTTACGTGCGAGGGTGCGGTGGGCTCGAAGTCGGGCGTTTTTCTGATACAAAACGACGGCACGAATTCCGGAACGAACCAACCTTCGTACGTGGACATTGCAGGAGAACTGGGCGTGAAATACGACCGCGTGGAACTGCTCGATCTAGACGCTGACGGCGATCTCGATATCGTCACATGCGAGGAACGTGACGGATTAGGTGTCGTGTGGTACGAGAACCAATTGCGGTAGCGAACGACCGGTCGCACGCTGTGCAAATCTCAGCAATCAAGCTCGGGACAACATGCTCATCGACGCCGGATTAGCCGGAACGTTCACATCTTGAAATACAGCCAACCGGTTATAACGAGGCGGGGTCCGTTGGCAAATTCACGCTCGCGGAGATTTGCTGATGAATTCACGTTTTCGTACGAGGCGGAGTCTGTTACTACATGATTCCGAGTACTATTCGGCAGTTCTGGGTTACAATGATGCCCTGGCGCGTGGGCGGCGCCGAATGAGCTGATGATGTCAAAATGGATTGATATCACGGTACCAACGGAGAGGCAAAATGAAAAAACGCACGCGTGCATCCAACCGACTGCGGACTGTTGAAACGCTTGAACCGCGTCGGTTGCTGGCAGCCGATATTGTCATATCAGAACTGTTGGCAGTGAACGACACGACGTTGCGTGATGAAGATGGCAACACTTCCGATTGGCTTGAACTTCACAACCGTTCGGACGAACCGATCAATCTGAACGGCTGGTACCTGTCGGATGATGAAACCGACTTGACGAAGTGGAAGTTTCCCGGTGTTTCCATCGAGCCCAGCGGCTACTTGACCGTTTTCGCGTCCGACAAGAATCGCTCGTCTGCTGGCAGTCCGCTTCACACAAACTTCAAGCTTTCGTCGGGCGGAGAGTTCTTAGCGTTGTCAGATCCGGCAGGCGAGATCGTTCACAGCTATTCACCTCAATTCCCCGCGCAGTCTAGCGATGTTTCATTCGGTTTGCAGACTCCACAGTTTCAGTTGGTATCAAGCGGCGCAACTGGGCGAGCATTCGTGCCGTCAGCGGACACTGCAGATGAGAATTGGACTGACGTCGCATTTGACGATGGCGATTGGATGGAAATCACGAATCCGATCGGCTTCGACAATCGCGAAGCATTCGAAAACGCCGGCTTCGAACAAGGCGACATGAATCGCTGGCAAGTGTTCGGTGGCGGTGTCGCGGTCACCGATTCGATCGGAGTCGTGCCGCCTCAAGGTGAGTTCCAAGGGCGCCTCAATAGCTTCCAAAACGTCAAATCGCGATCGCAACTGGAACGATTTCTGGACCTGGAATCTCGTGCACTAAACGAAGTGGGTGGCGGCAACGCAAATCGCGGTAGCGTGATGAAGCGGACAATCACCGTTCAAGCTGGCGACGTGATCGAGTTCGAGTGGAACCTCTTGACGAACGAACCGTTAGGAACTGGCAACGCGGACTTCGCTCTGTTTTCGATCTCACCCGGAGTCGGCGGCATCAAGATCGCTGACGTCGCTCAAGAGATGGCGCAATCGGAATCGGACTTAGTGCGAGAAACCGGATATCAATCGTTTAGCTATGAATTCCCCGAATCGGGCACGTTCAAGTTCGGCCTGGGAATCATCAACATGGAATCAAGCGGAGGCGAATCTTCGCTGCTAATTGACAACGTGCGGATCAACGGTCGAGGTGACGCAACCGGACTGTTCACTGACAAATTGGGAACCAATATTCAAACTGAACTCGCCGGAATCAACTCGTCGATTTGGAGTCGGTACGAATTCGACGTTGCTTCGACTGATGGAATCAATTCGCTTCTCGTGCGAGCGCAGTATGACGATGGCGTGGCGATCTACTTAAACGGAAATGAATTGGCCGTCCGAAATATTGGGGCAGACATAGCCTGGAACTCCGCCGCAGAATCCAATCGTGACGACAACGACGCGTTGGAAGTGGAACGGATCCTGCTCCCGATCGATCAGTCGCTGCTGCGTGTCGGCAAAAACGTCTTAGCCGTGCAAGGTGCAACCACGGGCTTGGACGACGCGAACGCATTCTTCAATGTCGAGCTGATCGGAGTTGGAGTCGTCAGAAACACGACGGCGTACTTCGATGTTCCAACTCCGGGCGGCCCCAACGTTACGACTGATTTCAACGTAACGAGTCCCGTTATGTTCGACGTCGACCACGGGATCTACGAAAAGCCGTTTGCCGTGACGCTGACTACTCCAACGGTCGACGGAGTCATTCGCTTCACCACCGATGGCTCGGTGCCGACAGACGAAAATGGCGAAACATACTCCGCCCCGATCCAGATCGGAACTACGACAGTCGTTCGCGCCGTTACGATGAAAGAAGGCTTCCGAGCGAGTGATCCAGAAACTCGTACCTACCTGTTCCTGAACGATGTCGTCAACCAAAGCGATGAAGATGCGATCGCATTGGGCTTTCCCGACACGTGGGGCGAATTCGATCCAGAACGTTGGCCGGTCAAGGAGGCCGACTATGAAATGGACCCGCAAATCTTGGGTCCAAACGATCAGTACAACGGCAAGTACAAGCGGCAAATCCACGACAGCCTGCTTTCGCTGCCATCGTTGTCGTTGGTGATGGACGTCGACGACATCTTTGGTCCAAACGGTTTCCACCAAGACCCACGCAATCGAGGCGTCGACTGGGAACGTCCGACATCTGTCGAATTGATTTACCCGGACGGTACCAAGGGCTTCCAGATCGATGCTGGAATTCGGATACAAGGTGGTGTGTCTCGAGTCATCTCGCAGAAGCAATCGTTCCGGCTTCTGTTCAAAGACGAGTACGGCGATTCCAAGTTGAACTTTCCGTTCTTCGGTCCTGGCGCCGCCGAAACGTTTGATTCGATCACGTTGCGTTCAAGCACGGGCGAGTTTCTGCTGAACGACGTGAACAATCCGGGCCTGCACTACATTCGCGAGGAACACCTGCGGCGTTCGCAACTGGCAACTGGCAACTTGTCGGGTCAGGGCAATTTCATGCACTTGTACATCAACGG
>JAGQPC010000572.1 GCA_020426925.1 Planctomycetales bacterium
AAACGAATACTCATTGCGGTTGGTCAGAGACGAACTGGCAGGTACGTGGACCGGTTACTTCAAGCTTCCCGGCGATGAAGACTGGACCCGAGCTGCATCTGCAACCGACGGGGTTGATCTCCCTGCCATCAACAATCCTAAACTCGCACTCATCGTCGAAGCTGCGCGGACCGAAACGATGTCAGCGCAGTTTAACTCGTTTGATCTGATCATCGGCGACGAACAACCAAGCTATCAATCCGACATTGGCCTAGACCTCACGAGCGAACTGAAAGGCGTAAACTCGTCTGTGTTCGTTCGCATGCCGTTTGAACTCGATCGCAACCCCAGCGAATTCGAAGAACTGTCGCTGTCCACGCGCTTCGACGACGGATTTCGCGCCTATCTCAACGGAGAATTCATTGCCGAACGAAACGCACCGCTGCCGCCTCCTCCGCCCGCTCCAAACATGTCTCCGTGGAATGCGACAGCTGTTAGCACGCACGGCGCGACGGCGGGCTTCATTCCCACGACGGTCATCGACCTAACCAACCACATAAACAAACTTCGGCAGGGCCAAAATGTTCTGGCAGTTCACGGTCTGAACATTGCAGCCGACGACCGAGACTTCTTTTTCGAGGCGGTTCTGACGGGAAGCGATCTCGTTGCCACCGCGCAACAAGCGTTCGTCAATCCAACACCGGCGACTGCGAACCTCGCACCGGCGGCACCGACTCCCGTAATCGAAGCAGAGCAGGGCGTATTCTTCAATTCGACCGCTGTGACGATAACGATTCCCAACGCGGCGCCTACCTATCAAATTCGGTACACGATCGATGGAAGCGAACCAACGTCGGAATCGCTCTTGTATTCGCGTCCAATCGTTCTCACCGAATCAGCAATGCTGCAAGCGCGAACGTTCGACACCAATGACACGCCGATCGATCCTAGCCCTGCCGTTGGAGGAACCTTCATTGCCGTCGACGAAAGTCTTCAGAATCGGGACTCCGATATTCCGATCGTGCTTTTAGATACGCTGACGGGGCGGCTGATTCCGGATGCATCGAATTCGCTTACACCGACCAACGTGATTGCCTTCGAGGTCGATAACTCGACTGGCCGAGCGTCGATTGGGGGCAGCATCGACTACTTGGGCCGTGGCGGAATCCGAGACCGAGGCTCCAGCACAGCTGGTCAGCCGAAACCTAACCTGACGTTCGAAACCTGGGGAGCAGAGGGCGTCGGCGAAGACGACGATAGCGACGTGTCCCTGTTGGGATTCTCGTCCGAAAGCGACTGGGTTCTGCACGCGCCACACAACTACGACCGCGCGATGATTCGCAATCAATTCGCCTACGCAATCAGCAATCAAATTGGACGGTGGGCGCCGGGCACTCGCGCAATCGAAGTCTACCTGAACCGCGCCGATGGCATTGTCTCTGAAGCGGACTACATGGGCGTCTATGTTCTCACTGAAAAGATCAAGCCAGGCGCCGATCGTTTGGATATTGACCCCGTCGACAACAACGACAACGAAGGTGAAAACCTCACGGGAGGATACATCTGGAAAGTCGACCGTCCCGATCCCGACGCAGGAACTTTCACCGCAGGTGGCCAGGCTCTCAACTGGGTTCACCCCAAGAGTCCCAGCAGCCGAAGTGCCGATGACGATCAAAAAGCGACACCAGCCCAAGTCAACTACGTCGTCAACTACCTAAACGAGATGAACCGATCTTTCCGCAACGGCGACATCAGCGACCCGGAAGGATACTCCAAATACATTGACGTTGATGCGTGGGTTGACCACCACATGATGGGTGTTTTCCTGGATGACGTCGATGCGTTCGCGCTTAGCGCTTATCTGCACAAACCGAGAAATGGCAAAGTAGCACTCGGTCCCAACTGGGACTTTGATCGTTCCATGGAGTCGCTTGACGACCGCGATGACGATCCGAGCCTGTGGGGCGGCAGTGGAGGGTCAAACTTCTTCGACCGAGGTTTTATCGCGCAGCTGTTCCGCGATCCAGGTTTCTGGCAACGATACGTCGATCGATGGACCGAGTTTCGTCGCACGTATTTCTCACTTGAAAACATCGACGCAACCATCGATAAACTTGCCGGCGAAATAGCAGAGGCGCAAGCTCGCAACTTCGAAGCTCAAGTCAATCGTGGCGTCCGGCCTCGCACGCGTAGCGCCTATGACTCGGGCAAACTCGATGGAACGTGGGAAGGCGAAGTGGAACACATGCGTGCGTGGCTACACGAACGAGTTCGCTTCTTCGATTCAAACTTCGTTCAGCCTCCGCTGCTTGTTACCGACGGAAGTATTGTCCCTACGGTCGATCCATCATCCAAACAAGTGACGCGAACCGTAACGCTTACTGACAACTCGGTTGAAGTGCGTGGCCCAATCGTCACCGTCTTCGAAGACATACCGTTCGTCGATTCTACTCCAGGCATAGCGACGGTGCGATATTTTGCCCCCAGCGACAATGCTCTTGAAGACACGTGGTTCACCAGAGACTTCGACGATTCTGCGTGGCAGTCGGGAACGGCTGGAGTCGGCTACAAGACGAACGGCGACTTCGATGAATTCTTAGGAACAGCCGTCGTGGAGCCGGCCCCAGACGGCACGACGATCTACACTCGATTCGAATTCAACGTCGATGACCTGAGCATCCTGAACGACCGGTTGTTAGCACTGAGTGTTCGATTCGACGACGGCATCGTCGCGTATTTGAATGGTGAAGAAATCGCGAGTACAGCCATGCGCGACAACGAGTTAGCTTGGGATTCGCGAGCAGTGACTCGACGAAGCTCGGAGGTCGAAGAGTTCGTCAACTTCGACTTATCAGACCGAAAGGACTTGTTGACGCTGGGGAAAAACGTGCTTGCGATCCGCCTAGTTAACGCGTCGGCAACAAGCAAAGACCTGCTCCTAAACGCTGGGCTCGCCGCTCGGCTTGTGAAGGAAGCCAGCAATCCAGCCGCAAAGATTTACTACACAACCGATGGCACCGATCCGCGAGGTCCAGATGGCGAACCTTCTCCAACGGCAAGCGTGCTCGCATCGGGCGAACAGTTCACTGTCACTGAAAACGTTCGCGTTATTGCTCGCAACTTTGATAATGTTACAAACCGAGGCACAGAAGCGCGAATTGTCCGAACCGATTGGAGCGCACCGGTTCAATATGACTTGATCGTGTCGTCTACCGATTTGCAGATTTCCGAGATCAACTACAATCCTGCACCTGCCACAGAAGACGAACGAACTCTCGGCTTCAACACCGATGACTTCGAATTTGTCGAAATCCACAACCCGACAGACGCACCAATTAGTTTGATCGGACTACATCTGGAAGGAGGAATCGACTTCGACTTCTTCAACGCGAGTGAAACAACGATCGGGGCAGGGCAGTACGCTCTTGTTGTTGCGAACCAAAGTGCCTTCAACGCACGTTACGGTGATGCGTTGCCTGTGGTCGGCGAATACACGGGACAGCTCAATAACAATGGCGAGACGCTGGCGCTCGCTGGTCAGTCACATCTAGTTGAAGTTAACGTCAACGACGCCGATCCGTGGCCGATTCGGGCCGATGGTTTTGGCGCATCGTTGCAGCTGCGTCCCGGCACAACAACTGACGCGTTGGGCAAATGGTACAGCTGGGAAGCGAGTGCCAATCTCGGTGGAACGCCAGGCGGGGCAGGGCAGTTTGCCGATTCGATCGTGATCAACGAGATCATCGCGAACACTCGAGGCGTCGATGGTGTATCCGATGCAATCGAACTCTTCAATCCCACGGACCAATCTGTCGACATCGGCGGCTGGTTTTTAAGCGATACCGAAGACAATTATTTCAAATTCGAAATCCCGGCAAACACCACAATCCCAGCTGGCGGATTTGCTGTCTTCGAGGAAGACCAAACCAAAATCGCACTCAGCGCAAGCGGCGACAGCGTGTGGCTCACGACAAAGTCCGCGGACGGTGACGTCGATACGTTTGTCGACGACGTGCATTTTGGCCCAACCAGAAACGGGCAATCGCTCGGACGAGTAGACGGCTCACTCGGACGGCTCGTGCCGCTGTCCGCACGCACGCTTGGGCAATCCAACTCGGCGGCCAGCGTTGGCTCCGTTGTGATCTCCGAATTGAATTACAACCCACTGGTGTCAGACGCGGCGCGGAACGCATTCTCTGACATCACTTCCAGCGATTTGGAATTCATCGAGCTGCACAACGTCACAGACAAAGCTGTCGATCTCACCGGTTGGCGAATTGAAGGTGGCGTGGAATATCGATTCGCGGACAACGAGCAACTTACTGCGGGCCAAGTTCTGGTCCTGCTGAAGTTTGATCCCGACAAGCCAGTTAACGCAGATCTGCTTGCCGCATTCCGCGCGCAGTATTCGGACATGCCGGCCAATACGAGGCTGCTTGGCGGATACAGCGGAACGCTTCGTAACGACGGTGAACTGGTCCAAATCGTGGAACCGGTCGCGATCTCGCCAGACAATCCCGACGTTATCGAGCGTGTCCTCGTCGACGAAGCGTTATACGACAACCTGTCGCCGTGGCCACCCGCCGCAAACGGAGCAGGGCAGTCTCTGCAAAGAATCGCCGTCGATCAAATCGGAAGCGTCTCGTCAGCATTTGCCGGCAGCATTCCAAATCCTGGAGCGACGGACGGAGCACTGCAGGGCGACTTCAACGGCGACAAACAACTAGACGTGAATGACGTGAACTTGCTGTTGGCAGCATTGCGTGACGACACACCGTCGTCCGAATTCGATTTAACCGGGGACGGCAACGTCGATGGAAGTGACCGAGACTACATGATTGAAACATTGCTCGGCAGCGGCTACGGAGACTCTAACCTCGAAGGAATATTCGATTCGAAAGATCTGGTTTTGATCTTCCAAGCCAGCCAATACGAAGACGCCATCGAAGACAATTCCACCTGGGAAACCGGCGACTGGGACGGTGACGGCGATTTCAACACTCGCGATCTAGTATTCGCCTTCATGAATTCGAAGTACGTGGCGGAGTAACGTGGCGTAAGCTTCTAGCTTGCGATCGCAAAACCAACTTGCGTGCTCGGCTATTGAGCCAGCACGTAAGAACCTCGTCTCGCTGACTCCTGACTGAATGGCAAGCAGGATGCTTGCCCCACGACAAAAACGTTACAATCTGCGCGTAACTGATTCGTGAAGTACTCTGCGAGCACTCTATGCAGACATCATCTTATCGGGTTGAACGTTTTTCCGATCATGTTCGGTTTACGCTCCCTTACCGAAATCTTGAACGAGCCAAGCCCTAGCGCGAACGCTTACCCCACGAAGTTGCCGGCCTGGAACGCCGCGACGATATCGGACGTATCGAATTCACCGTCGCCGTTCCAATCGCCCTCTACGAACGTCGAATTCCTCGCTATGCCGTCTTCATATTCGCCGGCAGCAAATGCGAGCGTCAAATCGGTCGAATCGAATTTCCCATCATCGTTAACATCGCCAATCAGACGAGTTTCATGAACGAGCACTGCGCCGATTCCGTAACGATACGGGTCCGGATCCAATTGGATTCGATCCAGATCACCGTCGCCGTCCATGTCGGCCAGTTCAGTGAAAAACTGCTCACGCCGGGCACCTTCGATTGTCTTGCCAGCCTGAAAAACCCCGTCAACATTTTCGAACCAATCGAATTCCGTTCTTCCACCAGACACGATGTCATAGTCACCATCGAGGTCTACGTCAGTCAAAAATCTGCACCCCCAACAAGTCGCCATCGAATCAAGAGACTGATTCTGAACTCGGAAATCCCTTCCGCTGCCGTCGTTGAAGAGGACCAGAACGCTGTTCTCGTAAATACTAAGTGCAAGAACATCTAGATCACCATCGCGATCGACGTCAACGATCCGCAAATCTCTCAACCAACGTCCTGCGTCAATCCGAAGGTCCACTTCTTGATTCTTGAAGTAGTCGAATCTAATGAGAACCTCCGATTTGTAAGCCGTCACCAGGTCGACGCTCCCGTCGCCATCAATGTCTTCGGCGTCGCCACTCACCGGAGTAATGAACTCAATGTCGGCCTGCTGCTGATCGACGAGCTGCCTCGGGCCAAACTGCAAGTCACCCAGATTCTCGTACCATTGTAGCTGTGCAGTCTCGAGCCGATTAACGTGCCCGCGAGTACCCCCACCAGACGAAGAAACGATCAAATCAAAGTCACCATCGCCGTCCATGTCTCGGGCTTTCGTAAGCTGAGGGTACCTCAATAGATAGTCGGTGAGCGAACGTTCGTGCTCGAATGCATCGAACAGTTTCAAGTTAGTGTCGCCATCCTCCGGGTTGTGGCTCTGATAGAGAAGGTCAATGATTCCATCGCCAGTGAAATCGGCGTAAGTGGCCGAAAACGCAACGTCTGCGGTCAGTCGATCTGGAAATACCCACTCGCCATCGTGATTCCAAACGACACCTGATTCAACGGCCATACTGCCGTGGGCAAATCTGCCGATGTAAATCAAATCAAAATCGCCGTCCACATCTACATCAAGGAATTCGTAAGACTGTGGCCTGTAAACACCGATTGCGACTTCTTGACCGAATTCACCTTGGCCATCGTTCATGAGTATCACGGACGAAGTCGCGAGATCAGCATCGCCGTCACCATCGTAGTCGAATAGAGTCCAAACCGAATCTTCCAGCGGAATCTCTTTTTCAAATTGCAATCCACCCGGCGTGCTGCGATACCAAACCAGAGGTCCTAACTCTTGGTCTCGCAGCACCAAATCAATTCTTGCATCTCCGTCGACATCCACAAAATCGTATCCAAATTCGACGGACCGGTCGCCCAAATGGCCAGCTGAAACAAAAGTGCCGTTCTTATTTTCAAGCCACTCCGGATTGTGAAAACGCCCACCGAAAGCGGCTCCGAACAATACATCAGCATCACGATCGTTGTCGATGTCTGCAAAATCTACGCGGTTGACATACCAATCAACCGAAGCAAGCAATTTCCCTGACGAGAAGCCTCCTTTGCCATCAATGTTTTCGAGCCAGGCGACGCGAGTTCGCCAGCCGTCCTCACCGGGAACGTTTGCAACATAGCGATGAAGCGTCACGACATCCAAATCACCGTCGCCGTCGATGTCACCGGGAAATACCTCTTCAGCAAGATCCGCCTCCGCTCCAATGTTTGAGCGGAACGCAAATGTCCCATCACCAAGATTCTCTTTCCAGCCAGCCACTCCATCGGCAAGTAAAATATCAAGATCGCCGTCTCCATCGACATCGCCAGACGCGAGCGACGCAAGCCCGATCTCGGTCGAATCAATCAGGTGAGTGAACTCTCCCGTCGTCGTGAGTAGTCGACGCCCTTCAAGATGCTCGACAGCAAGATGTTCGCCGGTGCGTCGAAGTCGGCTTTTCAGCGTACTCATGCGATTTCCCCCCCAAGGCTATTTGGGCGAGCATAACCGAGCAGCAACAATCAAGCAACAAATTTTAAGTGGCGTAAGCTTCCAGCTTGCGAATCCACCTACTGCCAATCGCCCTCAGCCACGAACGTGGCCTGAGGATTAATTGCGAAAGCTGACGGAACGGCAAGCAAGATGCTTACCCCACGAAGTTGCCGGCCTGGAACGCCGCGACGATATCGGACGTATCGAATTCACCGTCGCCGTTCCAATCGCCCTCAATGAACGTCGAATTCCTCGCGATGCCGTCTTCATATTCGCCAGCAGCAAACACCATCATCAAATCGGTCGAATCGAATCTTCCATCATCGTTAACATCGCCAATCAGCCGAGTTTCGTGAAGGAGTACGTCACTGGTAGTCAACGTATCGTTGATTCCGCCGCGCAACTCGATTCGATCCAAATCCCCGTCGCCATCCAAGTCGGCGAACTCCGATAGAAACTGCTCGCGTGTGTAGTCGTCCAACGGCTCGCACGCCTGAAAAACGCCGTCAATGTTCTCAATCAAGTTGAAGCCGTTGCCATTGCGTCCAACTACATCAAAATCAGCGTCACCGTCAATGTCTTTGAATCGCCAATCGAATGCGGAACATGACTCGGACAACCCCAACGACTGACTGTGAAAGGTGAAGTTCCTACCAGTGCCATCATTGAGCAACGTTACTGCCTTGCCAAAGAGAATGTCCAGATCAGAGTCACCGTCAACATCGTGAATTCGCAAGTCTCCGATTGAGAATCCTCCTACGTCCAAAACAATGTCAACTTCAGGATTCTCGACATAGTCGTATCGGATTGACAGCTGCGACTCAAACAGCGAAACCACATCCATGCTGCCGTTACCGTCCAGGTCACCGGCGTCGCCCTTCAAGCGACTGTGGCCTTCATAGACGCTTTCGATGTAACTGGATTGCTGCTCAATTGGTTTACGTGCACTGAACTTGAGGCCACCAAGATTCTCGTACCACTGCAGACTCAACGGCATGTTGTAGTTCCTGTCGACATTGTGGATTGATGAAACCAAGAGATCTAAGTCTCCATCAAGATCCATATCTCGCAAGGCGACGGCATCGCCCATGCCTGCTTGATCTGTTACCAAACGACTTTCGGCAAACCCGTCGAAAAGCTGGATGTCTGAAAGAGCACGATAATGCCGTTGTTGAATGAAATCGAGCGTTGAATCGCCAGTGAATTCACCAAAGGTTGCCGATAACGCGATCTCGTGGGTCAGTACGTTGTCGTCGTAGTTTCCGTCCACATTCCACAAAATACCCGAGTCGAAACCTTCCCGGGTTGTTGGACGCCCAATGTAGATCACGTCTAAGTCGCCATCGGAGTCGACATCTACAAAGTCAAAACTTCGCGCATCAAAACCAACTCGCGTCCCTTCGACAGGGGAAAAGTCACCGTCTCCATCGTTAACAAAAATGCCTAGTGAGCTGCCTAGGTCAACGTCACCATCGTTGTCGTAATCAAAAAAAGACCTCGGCGAATCGACCAATTTGATCTGCTTTTGAAACTGAAATCCATCGGCGGTGTTTCGCAACCAGTTGTAAGGCCCCGACTGCTGATCTCGAACTAACAAGTCGATTC
Source organism: Planctomycetales bacterium (assembly GCA_020426925.1). Lineage (GTDB taxonomy): Bacteria > Planctomycetota > Planctomycetia > Pirellulales > Pirellulaceae > JAGQPC01. The sequence continues at coordinate 9,043 of JAGQPC010000572.1, forward strand.
GTGCATCGCCATCGATGTCTCCGAACTCATATCCAAATTCTGCAGACGATTCGATCAGCCGACCAGCAGGAGCAAGCTGACCGCGGTTGTTTTCAATCCACTGGGGAAACTCAGCACCGCCTGAAGGCGTTCCGTAGACAATGTCGACGTAGCCATCACTGTCAATGTCTACAACATCCAACCGATTAACGTTGCTCCCAATCCGCACTATTTCGCGTTTCGGAGAGAACCCTCCTTGTCCGTCGACGTTTTCGTGCCATCCAATGTTTGGCCGCCACGGTCGCGCATCGCGACTATGCCCCAGATCAACGTTGTGAAGCGTAACCACATCCAAATCGCCGTCGTTGTCAATGTCCGCGGCGTAAACCGCATCGGCAAAATCCGATTCCGTGCCAATATTCGAGCGGAACGCAAATGTCCCATCGCCAAGATTCTCTTTCCAGCCAGCCAGTCCATCGGCGAGTAAAAGATCAAGATCGCCGTCTCCATCGACATCGCCAGACGCGAGCGATGCTCGCCCGATCTCGGTTGAATCAATTAGGTGAGTGAACTCACCCGTCACGGCAAGAAGCCGCCGCCCTTCAAGATGCTCGACAGCAAGCTGTTTGCCGGTGCGTCGACGTCGGCTATTCTGCGTACCCATGCGTCCCCCCAAGGCTATTTGGGCGAGCATAACCGAGCAGCGACAATCAAGCAACGAAAATCTGAAAGTGGTGGACCCCAGGCCAGTGAGGCCCCGCGAGCGGAGTCGCGGGACTACATTCACGCACGGACTGATGAACCCGGGCAGTTAATGCCCAATTCGTCGACGTTCGTTGCGTCGAGTGCTCGCGGGAAAAGTTTCGCTCGAAGGTGAGTTCACTTGATCGTTTTCGCCGAGCACTTCGTCGACAGCTTCGCGCGCGAATGTGTGGATTGGACTTTCGGGTCCTCCACGCAACATCGGATCGTTCCACGCGAAGACGCTCAACGCGATTAGCGCACCATACGCGACCATGTTGCTGACAAGGCTATTGGGATTCCAAAACTTAAGCGCGGTACCCAACGACTTTTTTATTCTAGGCCTTCCTCGAGAGAATTCGAACGAGTAAATCTCGTCCAGCACGAGGTGAGTCATGAACCCTAGCACAACGGCGATGACTTTCATGAATCGCAGAAATGGCACTGGACAATCGCAGAGCCAACTTGCAGCCAACCCCACAGCCAATGCAGCCGGAATGCTGTGCCACATCCCGCGGTGCACGGTGATGCGATTGATCAGACTCGCAAGCCCAAACCGCATGATGATGTAAAGCGAACCGCCGGCAAGAATGATCTCGTCGTGGTTCACGCCATAGGCTCGCAATTGGTCGAGCAAGAGCAGGGGAACGACCGCAGCAGCGAAGCCTGTGATTTCTCGAACCGTCTGGCCGGATTCGCTATCAATGTCAGGCAAGATTCCCGCAACGCTGCAAAGCCCGGACGACACGAGACAGGTTTCAATCGGAACATCGAACAGAGCATACATCGCCGAGCCATAACCAAGTCCAACAACGGTGCTCGTCGCAATGTGTGTTTTGAATCCCGCCATCGCTCGCTCCTTCGATCTGATGTGGAATGTAGTCCCGCGCGATTCTCAGCCGCCGAGATGTAGTCCCGCGACTCCGCTCGCGGGGCTGTAACAACAACATCGCCGACAAGCAAGCACTGGCACCCAATTCAAAGATTACTCTGATGCACCCCGAGCGAAGTCGCGGGACTACATTTTGCAGGACTACGCTTTACGTCGCAAACGAGACAAATACAACGCACTCGTCAAAACAAGAGCCGCCGTTAGACTCGTTGTTTCCGGCACGGTAACCGTTCGCAAGCGTCCTGCAAACGCGATCTCGGACAATCCTACGAATTCGGTGTCACCGTAGTTCTCGCGAATAACGAGCTCCACGTATCTGACGTCTTCGGCGACCGGACAGAAATACGACGCCGGTAAGTTGCCAGCATTCGCAATACCTACGGTAGCCGCCGCAATTTC
>JAGQPC010000573.1 GCA_020426925.1 Planctomycetales bacterium
CGTACGATGTTTGGTCATAAGCATCGATTTCTTTTGCGGCAAGCACCCGTTGAATCGAAGGCCACTCGTGATAGCGAGCCCAATCTCGCCGAATGTCACGCCGGATCTGTTTTGATTTTTCGCTGTCGAATCGACTGGCGAGGCCTTCCTGCAGCCAGATCGGTAGGTCTTCGCCGAACAGCCGGATCAGAGCTACGTGCGTTAGCTCGTGTCGTAGTCCGTGTTTCGCGGTGGCGATGCCTTCAGTTCGAACGATCACGAAAAAACTTGGCGTGCCGCCTCGACCTAGAATTCGCGTTTCCGCTGATTCGGGGTCTGCGGTTTCTTCAAACCGGATCAAAGTTTTGCTCTTTGGTGATTGCGAGAGTTGTCCTCGGAACCAGGTTCTGTCCAGCTCTCGGTTGAAGTCGCGTAGATCGTCGAGCAACCGGTTGGCGTCAGTTTGTGAATTTGCTGTGACGACCAGATCGGCGTTACCAGCTTGGGCACGAGGAGTCGGTGTCACGGCTAACGCCAACGAACAGCAAACCATTGCGGCGGACATGATGGGCCTCCGAGCCTGTTTTGATTCCAAGCGTCCTGTTGGATTGCCTAAAGGGTGGCAGACTTGCGCGAAACGTCAACCCGGCATGGCACGTTGATAAATTGGCGCATTGCGTAAAACGCTGCGAGTTCTTATGTTTGCTCCGTCAAAGTCCGACAAAAATGTGGTGAATAGATGTGTAGGCTCGGAACGAGCGGCGGATTTGCGCTGCGATTGGATTTCGGTGGACGCCGCACTGTTCCGGCTTATGCGTTTTCGTTGGCCGGTGCAGCCGGAACAGCGCGGCGTCAAGCCTGCTCATATGGCAAGCTCTCATGCCGCTCGTTCCGAGCCTACGGTTGTGACAACCACAACAGGCACATGCCAGACCGTGCTGGCTTATCCCTAAGCTTTTTATCGAGGCGAATCAAATTACAGAGATGGAATCTGATCGAACGAAACGCCGGTCCGTGCGGATCGGCCAGACTAAAGTCGGCAAGGGAGTGTTTGCGCGACGAGCGTATCCAAAATCGGCCGTTGTCGGCGAGATCGCTGGCGACGTGATTGATGATCCCGACTACACGTCGGACTACTGCATCGAGTTGAACGATCGATTGAGCTTAGAGCCTTACGCTCCCTTTCGCTTCCTGAATCATTGCTGCGATCCAAATTGCGAATTTGATTTTGATGAAGTCGAGCTTGGGCCAGATGGCGAATACGTCATACCGACGGTCTATTTGTTTGCGATGCACGATATCGAAGCCGGCGAAGAACTCACGATCGACTACAACTGGCCAGCGAGTAACGCCATTCCGTGTGAATGTGGTTCGCTTGCTTGTCGAGGTTGGGTTGTTGCCGAGGATGAAAAGTTTGCGTGAAAATTGTGCTTGCAGCGCGCTGTTTCGCACGACGTAAGTCGATCTGTGCGTTTGGGCTCGCTTGATATATTAGTTCGCCGCACACTTCGCAGGTGAGTTTGATTTGCGGCTGATGGCACACCGTGTGCGATGCTGAATGTTGGACCCAATCGCGTTCGAAGATGTGCATTGTTGAGCACGTGATCGAGGAGCACTTTTTTCTTCACTCTCCCTTTGGGCCCTTTGGGAGAGTCGCCGCGCAGCGGCGGAGAGGGGCAAGAAAGGTTAGTCGGGATTGAAGGGCACAGGTTCTGCATCTCGCATGGTCGCCCCTCCCCGGAAACTCGTATGCTCGTTTCCGGCCCTCCCAAGTGCCCAAGGGAGGGTGAAGTGATTGCGCGATGACGATAGGTGCATAAGGGAGAAACCATGCGACGCTTAGTTATTCTTGGAGCTGGTACGGCGGGAACGATGATGGCCAATCATTTGCGGCCTAAGTTGTCCAGCGATGAATGGAACGTCATTGTTGTTGATCAAGAAAAATCGCACTACTACCAGCCCGGATATCTGTTTTTGCCGTTTGATATTTACAAGCCGAAGCATGTGAAGAAGCCGATCAAGAAGTTCATTCCCAAGGGTGTGGAACTCGTTCAGCAAGCAATCGATCGAATCGATCCAGAATCGGACACCGTTCAATTGCAAAATGGTGAGACGCTTGCGTATGACGTGCTCATCATCGCGACGGGTAGTAAGATCGCGCCGCACGAAACTGAAGGCATGCTAGGGCCGGGATGGCGACGAGACGTATTTGATTTCTACACGTTCGATGGAGCGAAAGCTCTGCGCGACAAGCTGCGTGAATGGAGTGGCGGTAGGCTCGTTGTCCACATTAGTGAAATGCCGATCAAGTGTCCGGTTGCTCCGCTGGAGTTTGCGTTTCTCGCCGATTCGTATTTCCAAGAAAAGGGAATGCGAGACACCGTTGATTTGACGTTTGTGACTCCGCTGAGTGGCGCGTTCACAAAGCCCACCGCGACTAAGGCATTGGGCCATTTGCTAGAAGACAAGCAGATTGACGTCGTGACCGATTTCGCGATCGAAAAAGTCGATAACGAGAACAAGAAGATCATCGACTACGGCGGAAAGGAAGTGGCATACGATTTACTCGTTACCGTCCCGACCAACATGGGCGACGAAGCGATCGCTCGATCAGGATTCGGCGATGATTTGAATTTCGTTCCGACCAACAACGCGACCTTGCAAACGACAGTCAAAGAGAACATCTTTGCGATCGGCGACGCGACGAATGTCCCTGCGTCCAAGGCCGGTTCGGTGGCTCATTTCGAATCAGAGATTCTGACCGACAACATCCTTCGATTCATCGAAGGCGAACCGTTGAAAGAAGAGTTCGACGGGCACGCCAATTGCTTTGTAGAAACAGGAAATGGGAAAGCCCTTCTGATCGATTTCAACTACACGCACGAGCCGGTCGAAGGCACGTTTCCATTCCCAGGTGTTGGGCCGTTAAGGTTGCTCAAAGAGAGCCGTATGAATCATTACGGTAAGCTTGCATTTCGATGGATTTACTGGAACATGCTGCTCAAAGGACGCCCGATTCCGTTCGTTTCGGCGACGATGGACACTCGAGGCAAAAACTACGACATCGCAGAGAAAGTTGAGGTGACTGATGAATAAGTTACTTGCAGGACTGGAAATAGCAGTTGACGGCGAAGGCTATTTGGAAAACCTATCGCAATGGAATCGCAAAGTTGGCGAAGAGATCGCGAAAGAGGAAGGGATCGAGATGACCGACCAGCACTGGACGGTTATCGAATACATCCAAGATCGTTTTCGCAGCAAAGAATCACTGTCGATTCGGTCGATCGGAAAACGTGGTCCGGTTTCGATCAAGGAATTCTATGATCTGTTTCCCGATGGACCTTTGAAAAAGGCGAGCAAGATTGCGGGCATTCCGAAGCCAGCCAGTTGCGTTTAGTTTGACATCGCTACTTTTGACAAAGAAAGATTGGATACAGCTCGTTTGTAGTCCCGCCTTGAGGCGGAATCTGGTTCGTACAAGCCGCCTGAAGGCGGTACTACGAACTGAATAGCTTTATAAGGAAACTTCACGATGGGAAGTGAACAGCCGAACGGAGCGATCGCGTCCGCTGATGCAGAGTCCGAACCCGTTAAAAAAATGTTGCTCATTCTGTCGAAGGCAACACTAGACAATGTCTATGCATGTTTCATTCTCGCGAACGGTGCGCGGATGGAGGGAATTGAAGCAGAAATCTTCTTTACGTTCTTCGGCTTAGAAGCCGTGACGAAAAAGAAGATGGAAAAGCTGCACGTCGCAACCGTGGGCAATCCCGCAATGCACATTCCCACGATGCTCGGCGGATTGCCCGGCATGGAAGCGATGGCGACGAAAATGATGAAAGCCGAAATGGAAAAGTTGGACATTCCCGAGGTCGGCGAATTCTTGGATATCCTGACGGCATCAGGCGCGAAACTGTGGGCGTGCAAGTTGGCGATGGAGATGTTCCATCTGACCAAAGAGGATCTCTACGATGACATCGACGGCGTTTTGACTGTCGGCGGATTCTACGAACGAGCCAAAGGAAGCGGCACGCATTTGTTGTTTATTTAGGAATCGTAAATGCATTCCAGGCACGCAGAGATGTAGTGGAGGTTGCTAAACCTCCTTGCAAAAGATTGCTAAGCAAGCTTTCGGGACGTCGGGATCTTTAGCAAGATCCAGTACGGCTTCTGTTCATTTCATTTTTCACCGGGGTGATACGAGCGGACGGCGTTTGCGATCACGTCTTCCGGGTAGAACCAGGCAGGCTTGAGCTTTTGCGTCGAAAACAGTTCGGCTTGATCGAAATAATGTCTTGAGCGTCGATTAGAGCTTGAGCCAAATTGAACGGCGCTGGCGGTTCGGACTTTGTCTTTTGCGAATTCGACCACGGCTACGTAGCAGCTTCCGACGACTCCGTAACGAGCCGGACGAACGAGCGGAATTGCAGGCGTTGAATAGACGGTATACATAACTCCGAGCGGACCTGGTGCGCCAGGGCAGGGCAGACTCTTGCGGAATCGGCTGAGCGCAATTGCTGCCGATTGAACATCGCCCTTGTCAGCCACTCGCTGTAGGCGATGCGCTTCGCCCCACGGCGTTTTCCAATTCCCGTAGAGTTTCTCGATTTTGTCTGCAGCCGTCTTTAACGCCGTAAGCTGAGCGATCGGATTGTCTTGGTACTTTTCCTTGAACGTCTCGCCGGGATAGGTTCCTTGATGCAGTTCTTCGTACCACGTTACGCACAACGTTGTTTGCGTCGACTGGTTTGTGGAACGACAATCCCAATTGAGCAAGTGCTCCAAATAAGGACGGATTTCGTCGGCGAGCTTGCGGTCTGTTTTGTTCAGTTCGTCGAGGTGCGATTGAAACGTGGGAAGATACTTTTCCGGCCAATAGAGCTTCGAATCGAATGCCAACTGCTGCAAGTGTTCGAATGTTAGATTGCTGGCGTCGCGCAAGATTTCGCGAGAACGTTTTGCTCGGCGTTTTTCGTAGTCGGCGTCTTCGAACATGTACGGATTGAATACAGCTCGATCCGGATTGTCGTCATGCGTTGTGATAAACGGGCTGGTATTGCAGTTTTGCACGTAGCCACACTTGGGGTTGAGCAGTTGAGGCAATTCGTGCAAAGGATGAACACCTTGCCATTCAGTTTTCGGGTCGGAGCCATCGACCGGAGACTTCCAGTCGAAGTTCGGATCGCGAATTGGAATCGAGCCGTTGTAGAGATACAAAATGTTGTCGGCTCGATCTGCATAGGCGACATTGAACATCGGCAAGGCACAGTGGCCGATCGCGGCTTTCCACTGGTCAATGTTTGTTGCTCGGATCATTCCCAAGGCTTGATCCATGCGATCCAGATCAAATATGCCTGCTACGTTCGCGGCGATGAATTTGTTGTCGCCGGACTTTCGTACGAGCGGACCATGATGTGTTTTGCGAAACGTGATTGAGCGAGTTTCGAGCGTCGAATTCGCGCGAACCTTGACGGTGTCTTTCCACTCAATCGCTGATCGGTACCCGTCAGCGTACCGGTACGCGAGGGGATCGGCTGGCGAATCGAAGTGCTCGACCCACGCGTCGGCGTTGTCCGGTTCGTTGACGGTGTATGTCCAGCCGAGATGTTCGTTGTGACCGATCGTTGGAATAGGAGTCCCAAAGAAGCACGCTCCGGAAAAGCGAATCGTTTCATCGCTGTGTAGATGGGCTTCGTAGAACTGTCCCCATCCGTACCACGGTTGGTGAGGATTGATGAGCAGCATTGAACTGTTGTTAGCCGTTTTCGAAGGCCCAATCGCCCACGCGTTGGACCCAATTGCATCGCGAGCAGCAGCTGCAAGCGAATCGATGTTCGGTGACGTCGCCGCAGATGCTTTCAGCTCTGCTTCGGTATCGAAAAGAGCCTTGGGCCGTCCGACGTGAGTGTGTCCGTAGCTGAAGTCTAGCAGCAAATGGCGATCAACTGCCAGGATCATCCAGGGTTCGAAGTGCTGGATCAAACGAGGCTTGGTGTGCGGATTGTGTTGCAAATACCAATTGATTCCCGCCGTGAATGCGATGCCCAGTGTTCGGTTTTCTTCGGAGAATTTTTCGAAGTCCGCTTTCGATCGAGTGCCAACTTCGAATGCTCGATTAAGCATGTCGCTCCGCACGCCTGATTCGCCGTAGACCTCCGCATAACGCCCGATGCCTCGAATGACTGTGTCTTCCAACCGCCAAAAATAATCTTCTGATTGAGCGTATCCCATTCCAAAGATCACCGATTCGTCGGTCGGGCCGAAGACGTGGGGCACTCCCCAAGCGTCTCGGTGAATCGTGACTTGCTTGGCCAGTACTTTGGGAGCAGTTGGCTCAACTGCTGGAGCGGAAACGGCTGCCAGCGAAAGCCCGGCGATTGCGATTGTTCGAAGCAGCATTTAGTACCGGATTCCCAATCTTTGATAGACGAAGCCCAGAAGCCACGCGGGACCAATCAGCAGGAATTGCAAATCTTCGATGAATGCCGGCTTGCGACCTTCGACCTTGTGGCCGATGAACTGACCGATCCAGGCGACGACGAAAATTGCGGTGCAGACTTTCCACAGCGACTCTGGCATTCGTTGGTCCCAGGTTGCAATCATTACCAGCATAATAAACGCCGTAAGAGCCATCCCGGCAGCGATCGGTATGGACAATCGAAAGTAGAAAATTAAGCTCGCCACAAAAAACAGCGTTGCAACGTTCAGCCACGGCGACACGCTGGCTATCGACATTGGCAGCGGAATTTCCCACAGCAGGCCAAGCAAGCTAAACGTAATCAGCGGAATACAAATCCAATGAATCACTTTGTTGGTCGCGTTCTTGTGGTATTCCGAGTACTCGTCGAACCAAGTTTGTATCGATTTGCGATTCGGCATTGCTAGTCCTTTGGCAGGTGAACGAGCACCAACAGATGAGAGCCGGTGATGTTGCGATTGCTGTGCAGATCTGCTCGCTCGAAGCGGTGAAAACTTTGTGGAAAAGTTAATGCAAGTTCGTATGCGTTGGTTCCGATATCTATTCGCGTCGCAAGAGGCAAACAACCGATCGACATAATACACGCGACTACGTCCAGGGGGGACACGGGCCCGGATGCGAACAGCAGACCGGGCTTGTTTTTTGCGCGGACCAGGAGCCTGATGCAAGAATTCCGAACCCAATTTCGGAATCTCTGTTCACAAGTCGCGGAATCTCGATTGCTCGCCGACCCACCAACTAACTACAGGCCCCAACTGCCAACTGCCAACTGCCAACTGCCAACTGCCAACTGCCCTAGCTCCTAGCTATTCCGCCGTATAGCTGGCATAGCAGCGGCGCGTTTCCCACAGGTCGACTCGAGTCACCGGATAGCCTTGAGCGACCGAAAAATCAAAGATCAGCTTGGCGATGGTTTCGGCCGTCGGGTTTCGGTCGATCAGAAACATCGGCTCGCCCAATTCCTGCAGCATAGGGACGACTGGATCGTCTTTGTGCAGGATCATTTTGTGATCGAGTTCTTCGTCGATCCACGTGCTGACAACTTTTTTGATTTCGCTAAAGTCCATCACCATGCCGAGCGAATCGAGTTGCTCGGCAGCAATAGAGATGACAGCACGTCCGTTGTGCCCGTGCAGATGCTTGCACATGCCATCGTACTCAAGCAAGCGGTGTCCGTAACAAAAATCGATTTGGCGAGATACGTGGTACATGGTTTCCCAAGAGGCAAGGCAAGTTTCGGAGTCATTCGATGGTGGTGACACGAGCTCCATTGGCCACTTAATCTAGATTCAACGGTCCCAATCGCCCAGTACCCCCCGCAATGAATGAACCTGAACTGGCGCAGGGTCCGCCAATGTTCAAAACGACCATCAGGGCAGTTTTGCCTTGTGTCGTCGCATGAACTTGTCGAGTCTTCTGCGGACGAAGAGCCAGTTTGTCCGTCACAATCTGCCAGGCGTCGCGTCTAGAGTACGGGAGTACGTTCGTGACGCCTCAAAAAAAAGCATGCAGTTTCGGCTTGAGTGCGAGCAGTACGCGTGTCAGCGCGGTTCGATTACTGACGCGAAGCGGCGGCTGAAGACGCGTTCAGTGACCTGGTGTCAACGTTGCCCGATTGAGGACTGTCCGGTTTCGTGTGTGTTTGTAGCCACCCACACTCAGCTTGCAGATGCGTGGTTCTGGTGGGCTGATGTGATGACAGCATGTTGCCATGAATTTCAGTACGACAGCTTTTGATCGAAAAATGTGCCCTGCTCCCGGAACTTCTCTGTTGCCGTACGTTCACTGTTTAGTTGGATCACTTGATTATCCCTATTGGAGTAAACCATGAATTTGAAAACTGTTAGCAGAACAACCGTGTTGTTGATGGTCATTAGTGGCTTAGGCCTGCCGAGTTTGACGCACAGTGACGAAATCTTTGACGAAGCAACATTTCAAAACATCGTGTGCCAGTCGCCCAGTCATCAGGGGCAAGAATGTTGGCTGCTTTCGTTTTCGGGCGCGGAAATTGCCAATCTGCAACTCGATCTAGATTTCCCTGCAGGGCTTTCGCTTTCTGAAATCCGATACCAAGACGGCGAGTATCGCCAAAACGCAGCTCCCGTCACCCAAAACGGACCGGGACAAAATCGCCTCCAGGATCTGGGCGTCGAGTGGATTCAGTCTGACGGAACTGAACTGATGTATGATCCGGCCTCGGGAGACTTTTCTGTAATTACATCTGAATCGCTGACAACTTTAGAACTAATATCGTCGAGTGACGTGTTTAACGGGACCGACGGCATGAATTTGGATGGTCAATGGGACGTATCACGACCCGATAAGCTGTTTAAGCTCGATCCTGCTGGGTTCGGCAGTTTGGGATTCGGTTCGGTGCTCGCACCTGGTCTTACGACGGAGTTCCTGAAGGCAGATCTAACAGTCGCTGGTTCTACGCGGGATGGAGGGGTTTCACCAGACTCAGTAGATTTCCGTACACCTCGCCATCGATCAATTTTCGAGGTCGAGTTGTTTGACCCAAGTCAGAATCTTGGTCCAGCGGCACCTGTGGAATTTACCATTCAAGCGACGGACTCAGCCGACCAAGTAATTTACTCCAACAACTTTACGCTGCGCGGCCCCGGCGAAATTTCGCCGCAGGTGCTGCAATATCGCTGCGACTTCAATGGCGATTCGCAATGCACCGCCGACGACATTGACGAGATCTCAGACGCGTTGCGAAAGGATGTGTTGCTCGTTTATTCGCCTGTGAATGGGGAGTTGGCGGTGCAATCGGGACTGCCGCTTACGACTCTGGAGCTTATTTCGAACAGTTCAATCTTCTCGGGCGAATGCGAAGGTCTGGATGGTCTGTTTGATGTGTGCAGACCTGACAAAATCTTCACGCTTACGCCACAGGGTGTGCGGAATCAGCAGTTCGGTACTGTCGCTCCTCCCGGCGTGTCGGCGCGTACATGGGCAGAAGACCTTGCAATCAAAGGATCGTTTCTTCAGGGCGGATCGGTCGACGCCATGCTTCCAGTGACCGACTTCAATAACGACGGACGATTCGACGCCTTTGATCGCCAATACTATATCGAACAAGTTTTGGGCACTTTTGTCGGCGACTCGAACCTAGATGGGGAATTCAATTCGGAAGACTTAGTGACGATCTTCAAGGCTGCCGAATACGAAGACGGAATCCCGCTGAACTCGACTTGGGTCGAGGGCGACTGGAATGGCGATCGCGAATTCGATTCGGGTGACCTCGTTCTGGCATTCGCAGTCGGCGCGTTCGAAAAAGGGCCTCGAAACGGCGTTGTCGCCGTTCCAGAGCCACGAAGCACAAGCATTTTGCAGGCGTGCGTCGGTAGTGTATTTCTGTTGTGGAGACGTCGTAGATGCGTCATCTAGGCGACTCTCGAACCACATTCACGGCATATCCTACCAGCGACGTGAATTAGCCACGAAGTGGCAGTGCAACTCTTGCCGGGCCCACGAGGGCCCGGACGCGAACGGTCATGTTGGTTCGTTAGCTTCCTGTTCCGCTTGCAATTTCCGAATTTGTGCGAGCGAATAGCCGTGAAAACTGAGCAATCGGTCGACATATATCTCGTGCAATTCTGCTTCAGATTTGTCCGGGTGATCCGCTCGCAACCCTGCTTTCATCAGTTCCCGAGTTGTCTCGGTTAGCTCGAGTGCTTTTAACAGTTTCGCTTCACCGGACATCTGCGCGAGCGTTTTACGCCACACTGCCAACGCTTCTCGGCCTGCCTCTGTTTGTTGCGCGATTCGGTCTTCCAGTTTTTCGATCATGAGTCATTGATCGCCGTTTTAACGATTTCCCACGGAGCAGTAAGATTGAGCTGGCGTATTTTAGATTCTAGGTAGGTCCAGTCGAGCGAAGCTGAACGATGGCGGACAATTTGAATTACGTCTTGTAGC
>JAGQPC010000574.1 GCA_020426925.1 Planctomycetales bacterium
ACCGGGATACCACTTGCCCTGGCCAAAATGGAGCAAGCTATTCGGAGCAAACCGCTGCTGCATTCGCGAGAGAAGCTCAGCCGCGCGGCGACGCTTAGTCGGTCCAACTGCGGCGGTCGTCCATTCCGCTCCGTCCATGTCGTCGATCGAAACGAACGTCGGTTCGCCTCCCATTGTTAGGCGGACGTCGCCCACCTTTAATCGCTCGTCGACTGCGTGGCCCAGTTCATCAATGCGTTGCCACTCGTCGTCCGAATAAGGCTTGGTCACGCGCGGATCTTCATGGATACGAGTCACAGACATCGAAAAGTCGAATTCCGTTTCGCACTCGTCGACACCTCCGGTAATCGGCGCCGCGCTCTGCGGATCTGGAGTGCAAGCCAGCGGAATGTGCCCCTCGCCGGTCAACAATCCTGATGTCGGGTCCAGCCCAATCCAGCCCGCACCTGGAATGAACGCTTCGGTCCAGGCATGCAGGTCGGTGAAATCTCGATCTGTTCCCGACGGCCCATCCAACGATTTCACGTCAGGTACGAGTTGAATCAAATAGCCCGACGCAAAACGCGCAGCGATGCCGAGATTCCGGAGGATTTGCACAAGCAGCCACGCGCTGTCGCGGCATGAACCAGACAGCGACGTAAGTGTCTCTTCTGGCGTTTGCACACCTGGCTCGAGCCGAATGAGGTATTTAATGTCGTCCTGCAATCGCTGGTTCAGCTCGACCAAGAAGTCGACGGTGTTCCGGGGTGTCCGGTCGACCTTGTCTAGCCAACGCTGGAGTTGCGGGCCGGATGATTCTTTTTCCAGAAACGGCCGTAAGTCTTTCGCAAGCCAATCTTCGTAGCGAAACGGCCACTCATCAGCCGAAGGTTCGACGAAAAAGTCGAACGGATTGATCACCGTCATTTCAGCGATCAAGTCAACTTCGATTTTGAATTCACGGACTCGTTCTGGAAACACGCACCTTGCGAGAAAATTTCCGTGCGGATCCTGCTGCCAATTCTCGAAATGGTCTTCTGGTGAGACCTTCAAAGAATAGCTGGTTACCGGCGTCCTGGCGTGGGATGCCGGCCGCAGCCGAATGCATTGTGGCGTTAACCGGACCGGTCGATCGTAGTGGTATTCAGTCTGATGATTGAGTGCAACGCGTATAGTCATGTGCGTATTTTATTTGAAGTTTGGCTCATACGGATAGTGGCAGTCGGTTTAGGGATTTGTTCGGCAATGAGGCAACATAGGTTGACCGAAATCCTACGTGATCGGTCCGAACGACCTGCTAGCCATCAATATATCGATCCAGCCAGGGCAGATGGCAGGCAGCAGACTCGCTCCGGCACGTTCCTCACCGCCCTGCTGTAGGCTTGCCCCGCAGGAAGCCAAGGATTCTCGCTAACGACGAACAGCTCAAATGCCGTACTCGCCAAACGCTCCAACAAAGCAGCTTGGCCGTAACGCAATCGAAACAGCTGCCGCTTCAATTGACAACGCTCACACTTCAAACGAACGGTCGCCTTCTTGATAAACGACGCGATACATGTCACGCCTGCGGTCGTTCCAGTTTTGGACCGTTCCGGTGTCACGGTGGCGGCGCAGTTGCTCGAAGTCTAGGTCATGGATAATGACCGTTTCGACGTTCGGGTTACACTCCGCGGCAACGGCGTCACGAGCGAACTCGGCGTCTGCTGGCGTGAAGATTCCCGATTGAGCGTAGTGGATGTCGGCGTTTTCAACGAATGGCAAGTTGCCAGTACACCCAGAGATAGCGACATACAAATGGTTCTCAACGCATCTTGCCTGAGCACAGTGCCGCACGCGAAGATAGCCGTGTCGTGTGTCCGTATTGAACGGAACGAAAACAATCTGAGCTCCCTTGTCGGCCGCGATACGCGAGAGCTCGGGGAACTCGATGTCGTAGCAAATCTGAATCCCAATCACACCGCAGTCGGTGTCGAACACCTCGACACGATCGCCAGGGCTGACGCCCCACCATTTTCGTTCGCTCGGCGTGATGTGGATTTTGTATTGCTTCCCGATCGACCCGTCTCGGCGGAACAAGTACGCGACGTTGTACAGCGTGCCGTGCTCAACGACAAACTGCGATCCTCCGATCACGTTCACGTCGTACTTAACAGCCATCTCGGTGAAGAAATCGAGGTACTGCGGCGTGAACTCTGCCAGCTGCCTAGCGGCAAGCCCAGGTCGCATCGCTTCAACGCACGACAGCAGTTGTGTCGTAAACAGCTCCGGAAACAGCACGAAGTCGCACTTGTAATCGGACGCAACGTCGAGGAAGAAACTACATTGCTGGGCGAACTCGTCAAAACCCTTCACGGCACGCATTTGATATTGAACAACGCAGATCCTGATCGGCTCCGTTGCATGATGGAAGCGCCGCTTTGCCCCACGCACATAATCAAGATTCGTCCATTCCAGGTAGGTTGCGTAGCCGCACGACGCCGTGTCCGACGGCAAATAGTTCGCGATTAGCCCTTGGACCGCAAATCCGTTGGCCAGTTGTGCCGTCAGCACTTGATCGTAGAGCGCCTTGTCGACGACCTGATCGATATACTCACGGGCCGTCAATGATTCGGCGTGCTTGTGGTAGCCAGGAATTCGACCGGCGATAATGATTCGCGCCAGGTTTTTCTGACGGCAGAGTTCCTTGCGAGCGTCATACATCCTCCTGGAAAGCTTCATGCCGCGGAATTCGGGATCGACCATGATCTCGAT
>JAGQPC010000575.1 GCA_020426925.1 Planctomycetales bacterium
ACGACGCCGAGCCCGTTGATCATCGTGGTGTGGCTATCCGTTCCGACCAACGTGTCTGGCACGGCTACAGTTCCTTGAGCGTCTTCACGGAGGAAGACGCCTTTCGCCAAGAATTCTAAGTTTACTTGGTGAACGATTCCGACGTTCGGAGGAACAGCGCGGAAGTTGTCGAGAGCCTGCTGTCCCCATCGCAGGAATTCATAGCGTTCACGGTTGCGTGAGAACTCGAGATCAACGTTCGCTTCAAGTGCGTCGTCAGAACCGAATCGATCGACTTGGACCGAGTGATCGATGACAAGGTCAACGGGAATCAAAGGATTGATTTTCTTGGGATCGCCGCCGAGCCTGCTCATCGCACTTCGCATTGCGGCAAGATCGACGACCGCTGGCACGCCGGTAAAATCTTGCAGGACGACCCGCGACGGCATGAATGGAATTTCTACTTTGGCGGGTGACGCGGCGTTCCATGTCGCCAGATTGCGAACATCGTCTTCGGTCACGACGTAGCCGTCGCAGTTTCGCAGCACCGATTCCAGCAGAATGCGAATCGAGAACGGGAGTTTGTTGATCGATCCGACGCCGGCCTCTTCTAGTTTTCCGAGGCGGTAAAGAGATGCTGGACCGCTTCCCGTATCGAACAGTTCACGAGCGTTGAATGGATCGGTCTTGTCAGCCATTAGTTTGGTCCCGTATCTCAAGTGCGTTTTTAATCCGCGAGCGAAAACGGGATATTTTAGCGAATTCGATTGGCCAACTACAGGTGGCGAAGAATTCGACAGCATGCTGGTTTTCGTCAGCCCGCGCTGGCTGTGCTTGAGGGATCTTTAGCACTAAAGATCCACTACGGTCTCTTGATGGAAACCAACGCATCGCTGTCTATTCGAGCGAATAACGTTCAGCGCCGTTTCGAGTAAACATGGCTTTGATTGTCTCGTTGCCGACGGAGAGGTTGATTCGCTGCACAGCCCCATCTGCAAACGCGCCAATGAACTGACCTGGCCAGATACCGCCAAGCCCGGCAGATGGATCTTCCACATCGAATTCATAATCGTCCGGTTTGGTCCAGATCACTGCCTCTGTATCGTTCGCCTCGACAATCATCATGGTTCGCGACGTACCATCCATGACATCTCGCATGCGTTTTCCGTTTTTTTTGTCGACGATAATCGAATCGTCACTCATCACCGCGAGATAGTTTGTCCATCCGTCGTCGACCGAGCTTCCAGGCGATTTAAAAACAGAAGGCATCTTTTCGATCAGCTTCTTGTTGTGCTCGCTGTCCCACGGTTCGTTGTGGCGGAACTGTTTGTAGAGATTGTTTTCTTCAATGTACGGCAAGATGGCCACGCGCCAGCTCAAGCCCGGTTTGCCGCCTCTGCCAGTTGCTTTGGTCGGGAATCGAGTCGTAGCTGATTCGTAGTTTATTAAGCCGAGAGCTATCTGCTTAAGGTTGTTGATCGTTTGCGTTCGCATCGGAGCAGCTCGAACGCTATTTATGAATCCGTTTCTGTTACGCGATGCTTTGGCTTGCTTTTCGGCCAGCTCTTTCGCAATCCCTTGATCGACCTCAGAAAGTCGCGACAGCGGCAAGACACGTTCTGCGCCATCTTCACGCTTGAGAGTGACTTTGCCGTTCTTCAGAGAAACAAACTCGGCTTGCGTTTTGTATTTGCCTGTGTTGTCGGTCCACGTGCGAATCTCGGCAAATGACAGCGACGTCAAAAATACGACAGCTAACGCACAGACTACGGATCGCATGATTAGTCCTCCTGATATCGAGTAGGCAACCAACGATTTTAGCAACACTCAACCAGAAAGACGAATTCGAAAGCGGTCTTTTCACCAGGAATGCAAACTATCGCGGACCGCGACCTCGTTCGCCGCCGAGCGGGCCGCCACGTCGATTTGAACCCGGCAGATTGTCGGGACCTAGCGGTTGATCACCGCGAGGATCTCGACGTCGTCCTCCGCGAGGCTCTCTTTCTTCCGGCTGCGGAGGGTTTGGTGTGAGCACTTCTTCTGGCGGAATGATTGAGCTTTCATACTCGGCCTCATCGCCAAACTCATCACTGACAGTGAACGAGCCATCCGCTCCTACCAGCAGAATTTTTCCCGGCGAGCGGAGTTCTTCGCGTCCGGTGCTGACGACTTTGCCTCCCGCAATATCAACGACCATGATGTTGGTCTTGTTGGTATAGTCCTCAAGCTTGACGATCCGATTCTTCGAAGGATCGATTACTTCGGTCTCTTGCTTTGAATTCAATACGACACCACGAGTCACTTCCATCGTGACTGGCGCTACATAGCCAAAGCTGAGATCGAACCCGATGGCTACAACATTGGCCGTCGGTTCGCCTTTGTCGCCAAATGCAGGAATGTCTGTGCCCCGAAGGGTCGCACCAGCCGCTGTTGTGGAGACGTATGCCTTGCCGGGTCGTGGAACGCGGACAGGGCTAGTTGGTTCGGTCCATTCGGTCTCGCGAATACTGAGCCCTTCCGAACTGGCGACGTCAGCTAAGCGGACTAAAACCTTTGGATCCAACGCGTCTTGCGTAGGTTTTGTGCTTCCACCATCCGGAATTGGATTGTTGGGATCTTCCAGGACTAGCTGAACACGATATTCGTAAGACTTGCCCGGCTCAACTTCCATATCGAAGTACCGGAACATTCCAATGTCGGCGTTTGTAGAGAGCTGTTTGAACGCACGTTCTTCGTCAGTCATGTTCAATTCAGCATTGGTGGTACGGACATCGCTGCTACCAGTAATTGCAGCGGTGCGTTCCGCTGCCGCTTCCTTTTCTGCAAGAGCCTTTTCTTCTGCTTGAGCTTCAGCATCGGCTTCAGCTTCCGTTTGCAGTTTTGGGTGGCTGATGAACGGATTAATATCAATGCCGGCGATCGGAGGGATCGGCATGATGAGGTTTTTTACGTAGTCCGGCGAATACTTTTGTGCGATATCGCCTTCCAGCGATCCTGTCCATTCTTCTGGCCCAACAACAATGTTCTCCATTACATTCAGCGGCACCCACTCTTGACTTCCAGTTTCTCGCCGCTGGATTTTCAACTGTACGTATCGAGGGAAGTCGCGTCCTAAATCGTATTCGGCAGCACCGATAAACGCAGTGTTGTACGCTGCAAGTTGGTCGCGCAATGGGATGATGCCGACGATGGTATTGAAGAACACAGGCTTAGCCTTGCCTTCTCCGCTAATCGAGCCCTTCCATTTCGTATTCAAGTTTTCTGTCAGGGCGCGAACATTTTCATCCTGTGTCGCGAAGGTAGCCAATGCGGACTCTTCCTCTTTTATCATTAACGGACCGTAGCCGCTTCTGACTAGGATGTCGACTGCTGGCAAGAGGTCTGGATCTTGGCGAAGTTTTTGCTGCTCTTTCAGGATTCGAAAGAACGGCTGCGCCGTCGCGTATTGTTCCGCGTCGACAGCACTGGTGTCCTGTGCGGCTTGCTGGTCAAACGTATCGGGTTCCGGGTAACGGACGGCTCGCATCGCGTCTCCGTTGCCGTCTCTAAGTGCGTTGTCCGCGCTGGTCAATTTGCTTGTAAGCTGATCCGGCCCTTGGTTCGGAGCTAGTCCAGCGCCACTGACACCTTTGTAAATCAGGAACAGCGCGCTGACGCCAATGAGACCGAGCACGAGCTTTTCAACGTTGAGCATGAGCCACTGTTTGGCATTCGCCATCCCAGCGCCGCCGCTCGACGAGCGTTTTTTCTTTTTCTTGCCTTCGGCTTTTTGCTTTGGCGCCTTTTTCTTGTCGCCACCGCGATTGAGTAAGCCCATTCTCTGTATCCTGAAAACTTGTGTCCTAAGACTGCTTCATTCTTTTCGTTCAGCTGAACTGCCTAGTTCACGGCAGCCACGTCTTCGACGTCCGCGGCGTCTTCATCACCGGAACGCAGTAAACTTTCGTCGACGGGATTGAAAATGTAAATAATTCCCCAGAGTTCGACTTCTCGATCTATGCGATCCACGTCTTCGAGGGTGATTGCCGTTGTACTACTCGCCGTAGCCCCGTAGCCAAATGCGGTTGCTGGGGGCGGTGGCGGCGGTGCTGCGATACCGAACGCATCGACCCCTCCCACAATCGCCTCTTCTGGTGGATCGAAGCGGAATTGTCGCACTTCATACGTAAGTGGAGAGTTGGCACATGCAGCAAGCAAGTGGCTGATGTAGCGCTGATCGACTCGAACACGAATCTGTACTGGGATGCGCTTGGCAATGTCGAGTTTGCTTTTCAGTTCCTCTATAGTGGCGAACGGGTTGAGATTTTGATCAACGTATCTGCCCACTGCAGGATGAGGTGGTGTCACTACGCCGCCTTCGGTCGAGTTCTCAGGCGCCGGATCTTCGGTTGACGTGGTTGCTGCACCGCCGGGCAGTGGTTCGTCCCCATCAGCATCGCCCGTTTTGACCGGAGCAGGAGGATCTATAAACCCGTTGCGACGTACGCCCTTTCCGTACCGAATCGACACGATCTCCTTAACCGGAGCTGTCGCTTGCGTTCTGGCTGTACCGTTCGTCGCTTTAATGATGTCGACAATCGCACCAAGGACCCACAGATCTTCTTGAGCGTAGAGTACTTCCAGCGTCGAAGGATAAGTGCCTGGCCACGAATAGCTGTCCTCGATCGCCTTCTGACTTGCAGGATTCCACTTCACGATCATGGGCTTGTCGTATCCGATCGGCACTTCCTCTGTCGGATCGGTAACTGCCCTTTTCGCCCCTGTCACCGCGTCAATGAAAGTGCCCTGTGGATCCCAGATTGCACCGATCTTGGCAGCGATAACCGGAAGTTGGTTTTTCATGAAATCCTTGTAATCGCTGCGAGCCACTGAAGGCAGCTTGTTTGCGTTGACTGTAAAGTCTTGTTTTTCGATAGGACGAAGTTGCTCGACAATAGGAATGACGTCAGCCGATCGAGGCCCGAAAGCATCGGCGGGCCATTTGAGAATCTCGCCTTGCCGGTCCCACTTCTTTTGCCACGCGTCCAGCACGTTTTTTTGCCGCGAAGCAATCAGCTGCTCCATCACCGTGTGCCATTCGGCATTCGGATGCCCAAGACCTGGTGCGTCAGCAGCCGACACGGTAGTAATCGCGTCAGCCTTGCTGTGCATACTTCCAATTTCACTGACGTTCTTTTGGACTTCGCCAGAAACCTTGGATGCGGCCGTCCACCATCCGTATGCTGAAATGCATAGCAGTACTGGCAAGATGAACCAGAAATGTTGCCGCCGAAACAGGCCCATAAACTCTTTTAATTGATCCATAATGACTCTCTGTTCCTAAGCGTCTTCCGCTGTCGCCGAATCGTCTGTGGCTGCTGCGTTGCGTTTTTCCAGTCGATCTGAAACGGTGTTTTCTTTCCAAATGAACTGGATCGTGAATTCATACCCCGGAATCTGCTTAAACCCTACTTGACTCACACCTGTGCCCCAAGCGCTTGTAGTAGCGGCGGCATCTGAATTCTTGTCCGGAACGTAGTCAGGATCGGGAACGGAAACCGTCGCGTCTGTGCCATCGTTCGCCAAGATAGGCATGACGATTCCCATTTCCTTCGTCGTGAACGTTTCGAGTGCTCCGCCAGGCGCGACGGGAAGTGTAACTTCGCCGCTGTCGAGATACTTCAACACCGTATTGATCAAGTAATTTGCCCGGTTGTTGATACCGCCGCCGTCATAGCAGTGGAATCCCTTGAGCTGAACGACCCAACCTGGCCCGCTAACCGTTGGAATTTCGACGGACGATTCGCCTGCTTCGGCAGCAGCAGGTTCGGCATCGGCATCAGCCTCTGTTTCGGCATCAGGTTCCGCTGCGGTGTCGGTTTCTGTGGCAGGGTCACTGGTTGTTGTGGCGGGTGCACTCGTTAGCTTTTCGTTTGCAGCTAACCACTCGCGAAATTGTTGGTAGCGACCGGTGACGTTTTCGTTCGCGTAGTCGGAAACGTCCGTGAAGTACTGCATTTCTACTGATGTAATGAACAGGTCCGGTCGCTTGTCGTACGGCAGCTCAGATACTGTCCCTGCGTCCAGCCCCTGCTGACCAGGTAGCCCTGCATTGATGGTCTTAATTAACTCCAGAACCATGAACCGCGAATCTGCGCCACCAACGACCGCTTTGCCCCAATCTTTCAGTTGATCGAACTTGGCCTTGTCTGCGTCGTCATTGCTTTTAAATGTATTGCTCGTATTCGTGATTGAACTTAATTTGACTTTTTCACTCTCAAACCGCGTCAGCGACGACTCTCGCCATCGGTTCCAGTGCGTGATGTAATTGAACGCAAATCCGAGCATCAACAGAGCCAACGCAGCGACCGCCCACGGCTTCTTTTGGCGGATGATTCGAGCAGTGATTAACTCGCGAGGAATCAGGTTTGTCGAAAGTCGGCCTTTTCCTAACCCTTGCAAGCATAGGCCGTACGAGACAGCGAAAGATAGAACGTTGTCCTTGTACTTGGGCGTCGCAACAACGGACGATCCTTCCAGGTGTTGGTACTCGGCGATCTTCTTCATCGGTATCTCGAGGTTCTTTTCGAGATACGGTTGCAGACCTGGTAACCGCACTGTGTTCCCTAGGATGACTCCTTTCGTAATGTTCGCTGACCGGTCGATGCTGCGGAAGAATCCGATACTCCTTTGAAGCTCTTGTACCATGTCGTTGAAGACTGGGCGCATCGCTTGGAAAACAGCTTTGGGGTCTTCGGCATCGCGAGCGTGTCGCTTGAGATGTTCCGCCTTCGCAAAGGTCAGCTTCATCTCTTTCATCAATTGCTTGGTGAAGTGGCTGCCGCCGATCGGAATGCTGCGTTGCCAGATTTTGAATCCATTCGTGACAACCAAATCGGTCGTGTCGGTTCCCATCGAGATGACAACGATCGAGTCCGGTGGGTTGTCAGGATCGTAGTCTGCTTGAGAAAGACCATCGATCACGCCGTACGTGACCGCGTTGTAGATTGCGATGGGAGTGAGTTGAACGGTGTCTAACTCGATACCAGCGTCACGAAACGGTCGCAGCGCGCGAAACACTTGATCACGCTTCATCGCGAACAGACCAACTTCGACGTCTGTTGCGATCCCGTCGTCTGGTGACGGAGTGCCGAGCGCTTGATAGTCCCAAATCACGTCTTCGAGCGGAAATGGAATTTGTTGTTTCGCTTCGAACTTAACGATGTCAGGAATCTTTTTGGCATCGACAGGCGGAAGATTAATAAATCGAGCAAGTCCGCTCTGACCTGATACCGAGATTCCGACTTTTGCGTCTCGAACATTGTTGTTGTCGAGAAACTTCTGAAGAGCTTCTTTGACGAGCTGCTCAGGCTCGGCATCCGGCTGCGTCAAGATCTTCGGATACTCGATATAATCGAACGCTTCCGCGACCAGCGTCTTGCCGTCGTCTGAAAGCTTGCAGCGCAGAGCCTTCAACGCACAATGTCCGATATCAATGCCCCAAACGGCATTTGAAGCTGCCATAGTTAAACCTCTAGGCTCACCGAACGGTAGCCAAATGACTGAACGATCCTCTTCTACCTAAGCTTTGCATCGAGAATAGATTTTCCCGGCCAAGCTTCTCAAGAGATTGGCTGATTCTGTTCCGAGTGAATCACAAGTCTCTGTCCAATAGCTCAGTTTATCGAAGATGTTCCGCCAATGTCAAATTCTGTTCGCTTATAACCACTTGATGTAAACCTCTACTGTAAAACGAGATATGTCGGTTGGCGAGACATAAACGGCGATATAATGCAGACTGATTCGAATTCCGTGGTTGGAGAGCTTGGAGAAATGTCCCTGTTCCACGATATTTCAGGTCTGCAATCGCCAAAATTGAGCTGCAAAGATTAATGCATCCAATTCGTATTACCGGTAAATCTGCGGCCTCGCGGATACATCCAAGACCAGCGATGTTAAGAGAATGAATCTGGATAAAGCGTTATTACTCGTTCCAACCCACTGCTACGACGAATTCCCCGTTCACCACGACGGCGACGAGGCAGACGAGCTGTTGGCGTGTTGGACATCACTATGGCACCCGCAGATCGTACGGATTAGCGGACATCCACCCAGCTGGGAAAAAGTGGATGAACAGCACGGTGGTCTGGAGAAGTTGCTGTTCGTTCTGCCTTCGATTTCGAAAGACGATGCTACTTCCTCGTTTAGGAAACGTGTCGAAACCGACGAAGCGATTCTCGTTGAAGGCCTCAGTGATCGCGACGCGCTGGTGTCTCGTTACTACGAGCGGCTTAACATTGAACCCATCGAATTGAATGATGACATCGTTCGCGATTTTTACGCGTTGGGTTACTGCTTTCTGCAAACCGAGCTTCTCACACGCAACATGCGCTACTCGAGCAATCTCAACGAAGGCGGCTTCCATACAAATCTCGTTGCGGCCGCAGAAGCTGCGATCGAAGGTGACCATGAATCGGTTCACACAGGACTGCAATCGTGTTTCGACATGCTCACCCAGGAACGCGAGCACTACTATGCCGTCGAGGTCTATTTGTGGGACGTGGCGATTTGTTCAGCGAAACGTCCGGGAGATTTAGCGGACCAGTTAAAGGCAACACACAAAACAAATCTTTTGCTTCCGGCTGGTGACATCGAACAATTGGCGAACAATGATTCGCTCATGGAGACGTTGCGAAACGCTTTGCAGAATGGCGAAACGACGGTTCTTGGCGGTGAAGCAGAAGAACTAGCAACATCGTTGGTTCCCAGCGAAGCGATTCTGGAGCAGATCGCGAATGGCCTGCAAATCTTTGAGCAGCATTTAAACTATCGACCGCGCGTTTTTGGTCGACGACGGTTCGGGCTTAGCCCCACGCTTCCCGGAATTCTAGAACGCTTCGGGTACACTGCGGCGCTGCACGCAACCTTCGACGACGGTCGGTTTCCGGAAGCGACTCAAACTAAATCGCGATGGGACGGCTGCGATGGGTGCGGGCTTGCCGCGATTATGCGAGCGCCGCTTGATGCCACGCAGTCCAAGACGTTCTTGAACTTGGCAGGTTCGATTAGCGAATCGATGGACATGGACCACGTTGCAACTCGGTGTCTTGCTCATCCCGCCGGGCACGTAAGTCCTTGGTTTGACGAAGTAAGACGAGTGTCCAAATATACCAACGGCTTAGGGCGTTTCGTCACGGCGGACGAATACTTCGAGGAATCGTACGACCCGGGAACGCACGATTTATACAAAGTCAGCAATTACCGAGCGCCCTACTTAGTCCAATCGGTTTCCGCGCATGAAACGGACCCGATATCCTCGGTTGTGCAAACGTGGCAGCGATATGTCCGCAGTCAACAAGTTCGAAACTTGGCGTTCTTGTCGACAATGCTTGGAGCCAAGGACGATGCGTATGACGGGCTCGATGCGAAATCTTGCGACGCAGAAACGCTCACAACTCTGCAGAAACAGCTGATTAGCAAGCTCACTCGAGACGCTCCGGATGCGGACGGCGTTTTTTCGGTAAACGCGCTTAGCTTCCCCGTCCGACGTGCCGTCACGACGCCTCACTTTCTTGGCCGCGAAAAGCCAGTTTATGCAACTCACAGTAGCGACGGGCAGCATGTTGCGGTGATTGACACGTCGTCGCTGGGATTTGCCTCGATTCCGGCATCGGCAGCGAAGGCGGCGAAATCCGAACCCGACATGAGCGAAGAGCACAAGATTCGCAATGAGTTCCTTGAATGTGAAGTCGACGCGAAAACTGGCGGAATCAGAAACATCCGGAGCTATCAGGCTCGCAGCAATCAACTTTCTCAACAATTGGCCATCCGACTCGGACGTCCGCCCAACCCTCAGACACCGGCTCCCTACTCAAAGGTTGTCGCCGATCGCGTGACTACCACGGCCTCGTCACCAGTAGCGGGTGAGATCGTCAGCGAAGGAAGGTTCCTGGACGAGCAAGACGAAACGCTAGGAACGTTCCAGCAAACGGCTCACCTTGATCGAGGCAGTCGTGTCCTGCGAATTCGTGTCGCATTGGACGTGCACACATCGTTCACCGATGACGCTTGGAATTCGTACGTTTGCAGTCGATTTGCGTGGCCGAACGAAGCGGCCGATTTGATCGCCGGAGTGATGGATCGATCGATGCCGACGACTGCACGTCGGTTTGAAGCTCCGCTTTTCGTTGACATCGATGACGCGTCCGTTCGCACAACGGTCATCAGCGGTGGTTTGCCGTATCATCGTCGCGTCGAGAGCAGGAAGCTCGATTCGCTATTGATGGTCAACGGAGAAACGTCTCGAGAATTCGAGTTTGGAATCGGCATCGGGTTGGCCAATCCCGCTCGAGACGCACTTGAGTTTCTCTCGCTTCCAACGATTCTGACGGACGTTCAAGTTCCGTTAAAACCGCAGTCCGGTTGGCTGTTCCATATCGACGCAAGGAACGTCGTAGCATCTTCGTGGGAACCAATCCGTCGAGAGGGCGAACAAGGATTTCGAGTAAAAATGTTCGAAACAAATGGCCGACCGACGAAGGTAACGTTGCAAGCGTTTCGAGGTATTCAGTCGGCTCGAAAAGTTGATTTCGAAGATGCAACGATCAACACGTGTACGGTCAACGGAGATACGGTCTCGTTTCGAATTGATGGTTACGAGTGGGCTGTCATCGAATGCTTGTTTTAAACGGCGGATTCAAGAATGATAGTGACAATTGATGGGCCGGCCGGCGCAGGAAAATCAAGCGTTGCTCGATCGTTGGCGAAACGCTTGGGATTTCGTTTCCTCGATACAGGATCGATGTATCGCGCCGTGGTTCTTACGGCTGTCCGCCGGAACGTTCCGCTTGACGATGCCACACAGTTGGCCGACCTGGCGGCGTCGATCAGAATTGACGTGGATGACAATTCGACAAGAGTCGATGGCGTCGATGTTTCAAAGGCAATTCGTACGGGAGAGATCACGCAGATAATCGTCCATGCGGCAGACAACGTCGCGGTGAGAGAAATCTTGTCGAAGCGGCAACGAGAAATTGCGAGCGGACATGACGTTGTCACCGAAGGGCGAGATCAAGGAACGGTCGTATTTCCGGATGCCGACTGCAAGATTTTTCTCACGGCATCGCCCGAAGAAAGGGCTCGACGTCGCCAAGCGGATATGGAGGCTGGTGGCGAATCGATCGACTTCGAAGAAGTGCTCCGTCGGCAAAACCGACGAGACGAAGAAGACTACAACCGCCCGATCGGCCGGCTCCAGAAAGCCAACGATGCTGTCGAAGTTTCGACCGACGGCATGACGAGGGACGAAGTTCTAGACGAGCTCGAACGAATTGTTTTGCAACACAAATAGATCGAGCTCGCGCTATCACCAGTCCGGCAGACGTCGTCTGGATTAGACCATGTTTGCCGAATTCATCGGCGTCGTGGTGGACGAGAACGGCATCGAGAGGTGCGGCGAATTCGGAACTCGCCCCCCAGTTAGAAAATGCGCTCTCAGCGGTTCTGAATGGTCGCAAATCGTATCATCCAGTGAGACTCGCGTGGCTTCCAAAACTCGTTGCGCCAATTCTGCTGGGTGGCTGACGCCAAGCTTCTTGAAGATTTGACGCCGTCGTTGTTCGACGGTTCGAATGCTGATGGACAGAGACTTCGCGATCGCCTTGTTCATCATCCCGCGAAGAATTCCGTCGAGCACGAGCTTCTCGCCGTCTGACAGCGTACCAAGCTGGTCGAGCGTGCTGAAACGTCGCGACTCCTCGTTGCTGTGAGCTTGATAGTACGACAACGCGTGTTCAATCGCGTGCATTACGATCTTGTGACCCGATTCATATTCGACAACGTCAAGCGCTCCATTATGCAGCGCTCGTACCGTTTCTCGCGTCGAAGGTTTTTCCACATAGAAAACCGTTGGAAGGAAAATGTTTCGCCGGATGATTTCTTCATGCACGGATAGGCCATTCAACATCGGGTCAAAGTCAACAACCAGACATCGCGAGTTCGGCGACACTGGAAGTCGAATTTGTTCGAATAGTTCGCCGGCATCGTTCATGATCATCGGACGATGCTCTGATTCGAAAAGCCGTGTAGCAAGCTCAGTTCGAACTCGATCATCGCTGATATACAGAAAAACAGCGGATTCGCATGGTGTCATAGATCTGCCCCCGTGTGTTTTGTCGTTAAATACTATTTCCCACTTTGCGAAGGAGCGAACGATGGCTCGCGGTTCGGTAGCGACCGCTGTCACGTCATCGCGTGGCGTGTGCGATGGCAATGCGATTGGATCGACCGCCGTGCTCTTCATCGTCCTACACCGCCGCCAGCTCAAGTATTCGTAGCTCGAAACTACGGGCTGAACGCGTTCTGGTGGGTTACCGCCACTCATATACGCGATTTGCTCCGGATATCCACATCTCAGCTGCGGCAAATACGTATCGGTAAATACGCTGCGCAGCAGCTATTGGCCGAGCCAGTATTTGGCGCGAGCGAGCATTCGCGCGCGGACGATGCCTTCATATTCTTCAGAAACGGCAGTCCATTGATCTGCGAGCGTGTGGTTCGGACGATTGGAGTCAGACGCAGTCAAATCCGCCATCGCAACTTCTTGAAGCAAGATGTTATCGCCTCGGACCAAGAACGGAAGGCCAATTGAAAACTCGCGAAGCACAAGGTGGTGAAGGCCGATCGCTTGATTCGCTTGAGGATCTTGTGCGTCACTGCGAATTGCGCCTTGAGCTTCCGAAGCTGCGGTGGCGATCGACTTCGCTTGCTGAATGCGCTCTCGGAGGATGACGACTCGATCGGCCACTTCCGGCGCTGATGACGAATAGTCATTAGCGATTTCGGCCAGTTGTGTGGCGAGTTCATAATCGCCATCGCTTAGCAATTCGTCGCCACATTCAGTTGTGGTCTCGACAATCGTTCGAGCGGATTCTGCGAGCCCGTTTGCGTCAAAGGCGCCGGTAATTTCGGCCTTCAGATCGATGTCGTAGAGTCGCGCCGTTTCAATGATGGCTTGCAGAACGAGATCGTCTCGCTCGATTTCTGATCCGACCTGTTTCGCGGACTCCAACAACGCGAATGTGTAAACTGGACGTCTTGCGTTTTCTTCTTTTTTTGCCGCTGCCAGTAGTTCGGCAACCAGAATCGTCTTGCCCTGCTCCGTGCGGTTATTCGCGAACGATGCAAAGTTTTCGCCAACGAGCTTTCGCGCGGCGCGACTGGCGTTTTTCCCGGGAACAGGGTTTCGTTTGATAGAAAGCAGCGGAGCTGAATCAACCGCCGGCTGCTCGGGCTGAGAGTTGAGATGTCGATCCTCTGTGGAAAATTCTGGCGTGCCAGCAGCGGAGGCAAGGAATATCAGAGCACGTTCGTCTGCACTAGTGCTCGCTCCGCCTTGTCCGGCTAGTCGCAGAACTTCCATCGCAAGTGGGAAGTTGCCGCCTCGATCTACAGCCAGAAGCACGCCAATCAAACGCCACGCGACGACCGGGTTCGCTGAATAGCGTAAACGCACCAAAGCAATCGCCAAATCGAGATCGATGTCGTCTGGATTCGTCGCCAGCGTCTGAGTCGCCCCGTCGCTCTTCTTGAATCTTATCGTGGTCTGCGTCCGACCAATCACCTGAACGATCTCGCCGCGATACTTCAGTTTGGTGGCCATTCGCAACTCGCCGGTCGCTTCTTCATGCGCTTCCCAAAACTGTTCGTGAGCCTGCACAATCGGTCGCAGTCGTTTCGCCGACAACGCGCGCATTGTCTGCCCAGCATCCATCGAATCGAGGATCATCTCCGCCGAATCGACATCTCGATTAGCGATTGCGATGACAAATGGCTCCAACTCGCTCGAATGCTGCGGTACAAACGGATGCCGCTCGATGGGCTCGTCCCAAAACATCGACGGTTGGTTCAGCGACGGAGAAATGTTTTCTGTTTGTGTGGCGAGACTTGAATCGGATCGCACGTCGCCTCGGTTGGCAACTTTGGCTTCGCTGGCACTTTCATCGTTATCCGCAGGCTTTTCTGCTGGCAGGTCGGTCGGTGGTTCAACGGGAGGCTCGCCAGGCGGTTCGGAGTCGCTGCTTGAGTCGTTTAGATCCGTGTCGGATTTGTCTTGAGCGTCGGTTCCGGAAGGTAATTCCTGATTGGGAGTCAAACTGTCCTCCGCGTCAGGCGATGCCGTCACGTCGTCGCTCGGTTCGACGTTGCCTGCGAACCAGTTTTGCACTGGTCCGACCGTTATCGCGACCAGTGCCAGCACTGCGATTCCAACGACGCTGCCAATCGCGAGCTTGCGGATTCCAGACGACCGTGAGCCTCGCTTGGGTCTCGACAACTGAAATGAACCTTCGTCCTCGACATCAATTGCAACCTCGGGAGTGTCATCGATTTCGATAACTCGGCTTCCCGACGGAGTCACACTGATCGTTTCGGGATCGACCGGCGGTGGTTCGTTGAAGTATTTTTCTTTTAGTGCGGTGTCATATTCAAACTTCGTCTTGCCGTCGAGCAAACAGATTTTCGCCGCCGCGAGTTGATTGAGGATTTGTTGTGAGAGTTCCGCATCTTTGCCATTTTGGAATGTACGCACGTGCGCCATTTGTCGGTCGGCGGCGGTTTCAATGACACCCGCGTCGGATTCGAAGGGCTCGATGCCGAGCAATCGATAGTGGTTCGGAGGCCGTTCGGGCGACCGAATTCCAAGCCAGTGTAGATATGGGTCAAAACTTGCCATGCTGTATTTTACGGCGCAAGACAAAAGGCGTTCGCATCGATCGAACGCCTTTGAATCAAAATTGCGAGGTTATCCGAATTGTTTTTTATGGATCGAGATCTGTCGCCGACACCGGAATCGGTTGGTACGTCGGCACAGCTTGCGGTGGCTCTCCGAAATGTCTCGCTTGCGAACCATCTGGAGTCAACAGCCGAGCGTACACCGTGTAGTCGATTTCTTCCGACAAGAATCGACCGTTTCCACCAGCGAACATGACGTTTACGCCGCCGGTATGAGCACTTGAAGGTCGCGCAAATCTGACCCATTCTGTTGCCTTGCCCAATGTTAGCCTCGACATATCGGCCAGAGCCTGAGTGTCTTGAAGCAGATCCGCGCCGTCATTGATTCGGTATGTTTGGTGCCCTGATGGTGCGACACCTTTCTGCGGCCACGGCATCTCTTCCCACACAAATCCAGAAAGTGCTTCCTCTGTCGTGTACCAAGTGAGAGCGTTCAAGTTCTCAGAAATCAATAGCGTTGTTGACGCGCCATCTTTCATTTCCGAAGTGCTGATCTTTTCGCCTCGGCTTCCCAACATCAGGTGTCCGATACCATTGGCCACAGTGTCATACTGTCTAAAATTGCTGAACGTGTTGTAAAGATTGGCATCGTAGCCAGTCTGAGAAGCAGCCAACGCATCCGACATCCCTGAATTCATCACGAAATTCGATTGACCTCGAAGTCCGCCGACGATCGACGGACCGCTCGGGCAAATGGCTGTTTCAAGAGTAATCAAGGGAGCAGCCGGATTTGGATCGTTGACGTCCGTCCAAAGGTCCAACGCCTTGGACACATCCAGGTATTGGACGTTGGCGGGCAATAATAAAGCGTCGTAGACATTTTGCTGGTCCATATACGGCAGCAGTTTATGCATCCACGAAATGTTGATGGGTGCGCCGGCATTGTTGCTGATTTGAGTCACGCGACCTGGCAAATATTGTTTTGCGGCTTCGTGAGCCTGCATTGCTTGAGCCCACGACCGCTGATTGGTCAGACATGTATTGCGGCGAGCGGCTTCGCGGGCCGTGCCAACAACAGGGACGATAATCGCAACTAAGACACCGATGATGGCGATAACTACGAGAAGCTCAACGAGCGTGAAGCCTCTTTTGAAACTCGATTTCATGGTTTGCTCTGTCCTTCGAATACTGGCGTGAGTTGCCCCCTCAGCGGCCATCTACTGAGTATCTCAGGAACGCGAACACATGTCGAGTCGATTCAAACGCGATGACGCCATGCCGCTGAAAATCATTCTCTAAGCCGTTTGTTTGAAACGGCTTAGAGAATTGGCTGCGAAGATTGTCCGCGATTCAGCGTGTTTGCGTTTCGAAGCAAACTATGTCGCAATGCGAGGCTCATCAACAACACGTGGCTGCCATGCGTCCAACAGAACTTCGACTATCGCCACGTGCCGCGAGTGTCCACGATCACCTTTTCCTCCAGGATTCTGCGAGGGATCTTCTTGAAGGCACGATGATCGGTCAGCAGCACCAAAATGTGAGCTTGGTCCAAAACCGTTTCCAAATCGTGCAGAGGAAAGTCGTTGAATCGCTCGGACGATATTAGCGGATCACACGCCATGACTTCACCGACATCGAGTTTGATCAGCTCTTGCACGATTTCCAGCGATGGACTCTCGCGAAGGTCATCTACGTCACCTTTGTACGTGATTCCCAAACAACCGATTTTTGGAGCCGCGAATTCTCGAGCAAGTTCGGCAACGTGATTTACCACAAAATGTGGTTTCGAATCGTTTACTTCGCGTGCGGTGCGAATCAGCGGAGTGTGTTCCGGATCGGCGTGAACCAAAAACCATGGATCGACGCTGATGCAGTGTCCGCCGACACCGGGGCCAGGAGTCAGAATGTTTACGCGCGGATGACGATTAGCCAGTTCGATAACTTCCCACGCATCCACGCCTAATCGATCAGCCAACATCGACAGCTCGTTGGCAAACGCAATGTTCACATCGCGATAAGAGTTTTCCACCAGCTTGGTTACTTCAGCGGCCAATGCACTCGTGCCGAGGACTTTGCCGTTCACGAATGCTTCGTAGAACGCTTCGGCTTTTTCGGTACACGCTGGAGTCACACCGCCGACGACTCGATCGTTCTGGACAACTTCTAGCAAAATTCGTCCGGGCAGGACTCGTTCGGGACAGTGAGCGACAAAGACGTCTTCGCCAACTTTCATTCCCGGTGGAACGGCAAGCGGAACAACGACATCTTCCGTCGTGCGAGGTGGACTTGTCGATTCCAGGATGATCAAGTCACCTCGTTTGATGTGTGGCTGGATAGCGCGAGACGCTTCTTCGACATAAGACAAGTCAGGCGAATGGTCCGGGCGACTGGGTGTAGGAACGCATAGCATGAAGACGTCGGCCGGCTGAGGTTCATAACCAGCCTTCAATTGCCCGCTGTTGACGGCCGAACGAACGACCATATCCAGATCGGGTTCTTCGATGTGGATACGTCCTTCGTTGATCGTGTCGACAACGTCGGCTCGAACATCCATTCCATGGACTTGGAAACCTTTGGTTGCCAGCACACTTGCGGTCGGCAATCCAATGTAACCGAGCCCGATTACACAAACGCTTGTTTCCGATGGGTTCACGGTTGACGTCAACCTTTCTAAAGTAGCAACGGCTTCTTGTGTCATCATTGTGATTTTGCAGTGGTTATTTTTGCCAGCCCTGTTGGAGCATTAAGTCGACAATTTGTTTGGCCGCAGTTCCATCACCATAGGGGTTCGTATCGATCTGCCTTTTTGCATACTCGCCCGCGTCGTCCAGCAGCGTTGATACTCCGTTAACAATTCTGTCCAGCGAAGTTCCGACCAGTTCGACGGCGCCAGCATCAACCGCTTCCGGACGCTCGGTCGTTTCACGCATCACAAGAATCGGTTTTTTTAGCGACGGAGCTTCTTCTTGAACACCACCTGAATCCGTCAAGATGATCGTACTGCGGTCCATGAGCCAAACGAACTCCGGGTATGGCGCCGGCTCGACAAGATGAATGTTCTCACGCTCACCCAGAATCTCGAACACCGGGCCTCTTACATTTGGATTCAGATGGACTGGATATACAAAGTTTACATCCGTGTACGAATCGGCCAATTGCGCGATCGCTCGGCACATGTCTTGGAAGCCTTGCCCGAAGTTCTCGCGACGATGGCCGGTAATCAGCACCATTTGGCTGTCACCCAGGAACGCGTATTTGTCGCGCCATTTTGCGCCACCAGCGCGTTCACGCTCAACCGCCCAAAGCAAGGCGTCAATTACCGTGTTTCCCGTCACGTGAACCGTCGAAGGATCCACCTTCTCTGACAGAAGATTGTCAGCAGAACGCTGCGTCGGAGCACAATGCAGTCCAGCAGTGATCCCGGTGATGCGCCTGTTCAGTTCCTCCGGCCATGGAGCTTGGAGATTTCCGGTACGAAGCCCTGCCTCAACATGAACCATCGGCACTCGGCGATAAAACCCGACAAGAGATGTCGCCATCACCGTCGTTGTGTCGCCTTGAGCAACAACGCAGTCCGGGTCGTATTTGTCGATAACACTGTCGATTCCGTTGATGCATCGAGCTGTCAACTGTGACAACGTTTGATTCGGCTGCATCAGCTCCAAATCAACATCGGCCGTGATCCCAAAGTAGTCCGTCACTTGAGCCAGCATTTCTTTGTGCTGCCCGGTGAGGCAAACAATCGTTTCCATATCGTTTCGTTTTAGGCATTCATGCACGACCGGAGCCATCTTAATGGCTTCGGGGCGTGTGCCGAAAACAAGCAAGCTACGAAGTTTTGCCATCTCATCCACTCACGGGTTGCTGTGGTTGGCCTCAATGCCTAGCCGAATACTGTCCGAAAGTATTGCATTTTTCCGACAGTTGTTAGTCGGCGTGAGTCATTCCACGTACCTGTCGCCCAGGGACACCGAACACAATCGCGCCATTCGTTACATCCTGCATCGCGCAAGAACCGGCACTGACCTTACTATCGCGACCGACGGTCTTTCCTGGAGCGACAACTCCGTGCGTGCTTATGTAGACGCCGTCCTCTAGCGTGACGAATCCGTTGAGCGTCGCGTACGGCGCCAGCAAACAATACTTGCCGATCTTGCAGTCATGTCCAGCAGATGCGTAGTAGTTCAAATGTGTGCAATCGTCGAGTACCGACGCGTTCGAAACTACCGCAAACGGGTAGATCACCGCACCCGGGCCAATTTCTGCGGTCGACGCGACTAAGGCCTTGGGGTGAACGAACGACGCAAACGTGCCGCCTCGGCTAGTCAACGACTCGTACAAGGTTCGGCGAGCATCCATGTACCCGATTGCCATCAGAAACCGATCGTCTGGTTCGGGGTTGTACTCAAGCGGATCGCCAAGAAATGGGACGTCTAACCCGGCGTCATTCAAAGACTGATCGCTCTGTGCAAGAAAGCCTTTGAAATCGTGTTTGGCTGGTGAAAATGCGGCCCAAAGCATTTCGTAAAGTTCACGCCCGAATCCTCCAGCGCCAACGATGACGAGGTTTAGCTTGTCGCTCATTAAACAGACGCTCCACCGTCAATTGTAAACACTTCACCTGTCACGAACTTGCTTTCGGGAGTCAGCAAAAACTTGATCCATGGCACAACGTCGTTTGCCGTTCCCAGCCGCCCCAATGGCGTTCTGCGAATAATCTGAGCACGCTGATTGTCGCTTAGAGATTCCGACATTTCCGTGTCCAAATAGCCAGGTGCAATCGCGTTCACACAGATGCCGCGGGCTCCAAGTTCTCGGGCAAGAGCTTTGGTCATGCCGACCATTCCCGCTTTAGTCGCGGCATATGTCGACAAGCCCGAAAAACCTCGCATCGCGATGATCGAAGCAATGTTGATGATCGTTCCGGAGTTTTGCAGCAACATGTACCTGGATGCTTCTCGCGCCAGGACGAGAGCAGCTTTTAAATTCACATCCAGCATGAGACTGATGTCTTCATCGCGGCTGAGCGCGAGTACTCCATCGATAGCGACGGCGGC
Organism: Planctomycetales bacterium; assembly: GCA_020426925.1. Lineage (GTDB taxonomy): Bacteria > Planctomycetota > Planctomycetia > Pirellulales > Pirellulaceae > JAGQPC01. The sequence goes on from JAGQPC010000575.1 coordinate 19,746, forward strand.
GTTGTTGATCAGCGTGTCGATGCGCCCAAACGTCTCGTATGTACTTTTCGTGAAAGCATGCAGAGCGTTCGTGTCCGACGCGTCTACTTCCGAAAACACAAATCGATCTGCGTAATTGCTTTTGCAACGATCCATGAAGTCCGTTGATTTGCGGCTAAAAGTGGCGATCGAATGTCCGTCGTTCAGCAGTGCGTCGACAATGGCTGCACCCAGCCCGCGACTACCTCCAGAAATTAGGACAACTTGAGGATCCACGTTGGGCACCTACTCTTTCGACACGTGCTTTGTGTACAGCTCGACAATCTTGCCGAATGTTGGCACTGGCGCCGCACCTTCGCGAAACGGATCAACGCCCAGACTCTGTTCCAACGTGACGACCATCACCGCTAAATCGAGCGAATCGAGTTCGATCGTTCCTGTGAGCGTATCGTCATCCGAGAATTCTTTTGCTGGGCGACCAGAATCGGTCAGCACTTTGTTGATCGCGTCGGCGACAGCTTTTTGAACGTCATCGGACATGGCTACAAAAGTCTCTTTTCGTATTCGTTCCAAACGGCAATTGGCTGAGTTGCGTATTTGGCTAACTAGACGAATTGCCCATAAACTCGGGCATTGTGGCGTGATCGCTGGCACTAATACCATCGCGCGTAATTAAACATACGATAGTTTGCAGGACAATCTTCACGTCCATCAGAAAGGTACAATTGTCGACGTACTCTACGTCAAGTTGGAACTTCTTGTTCCAATCGATCTCGTTTCGCCCGTTGACTTGAGCCCAACCCGTGATGCCGGGACGAACTTCGTGTCTCCGAATCTGTTCGTCAGAATAACGGTCCAGATATCGAACCAATAGCGGTCGGGGCCCAATCAGGCTCATGTCGCCTCGGATCACGTTCCAAAGTTGAGGCAGCTCGTCCAAGCTGAGTTTTCGGAGAGTCTTGCCAAACGATGTGAGCCGCACTTCGTCGGGAAGCAGATTTCCATCAGGATCTCGTTCGTCGGTCATCGAACGGAATTTGCACACGTGAAACACTTGATTGTTCAATCCCGCTCGAGGCTGGCGAAACAGCACGGGGCTGCCCAAGCGGATTCGAATCAAAATGGCGACGACAGCGATTAGCGGCGACAACAAGACTGCCACGGTCAATGCGGCGGAGAAATCGATTGCTCGCTTGATGACAAAGCAGTACAGCCAAGATCGCTTTGTGTTTTTCGTGAGCATCCGTTGGTCCAAGCGAATCGGTCCGATGTGCCTCATTCCGCAACCGGCAGAGAATGTTGCGGATCGTCTCCAGATTTCGCTTGCACGGTTTGCAGGTTTTCAATGAGCTCTCGAGCCCATCGATCATTGGCAAGCGAATCGGTTCCTTCGCGAGTCAGAAACGCGACGTTGCTGTACTGCGCGTCTTTGTAGTTTTTGACTTTGCCACTGGCGATCGCTTCCAGCACTTGTTTGATACCCGTTTCCAGCGTCCACTTTGGTCTAAAGTCGACGAGATTTCGAATCTTGCTAAAGTCGACGCGATAGTTTCGCCGGTCATTGCCGGTTTCTGATTCAGTTAGTTCCGCGGTCGGAACAAGCTGATGGATCAATTCGCCAACACCGCGAATCGTTGTGTTTTGCTCGTTAGATCCGACGTTGAAGATCTCGCCGCCGACCACTTCTACAGGAGCCTGAAGGACTGTGCTGACCGCTTCTGCAGCGTCTTCGACGTGAACGAATGGTCGCCACTGATCGCCGTCTTGAATCGTAATGATGCCGTCTATTTTCGCTTTCGCCGTGAGTAGGTTGACGACTAAGTCGAAACGAGTCCGTCCGGACAGTCCGTAAATCGTACCGAACCGCAGAATCGTGGGCTTGAAGTCCGACGACGTCATGTCGGTTAACATTTTCTCGGACGCAAGCTTCGTGTGGCCGTACAAAGACACGGGCAAGACTTCCGAACGTTCATCCAGAATTTCGTCCACGGCGCCATAGACAGAGCAAGTGCTCGCGAACACGAAGCGTTTGACGCCGTGTGATTTTGCCAGTCCAGCAATACTCAACGTGGCCATCAGGTTTACGTCGATGGTCAGCGTCTCATCGAGCGCACACGCCGGATCACCAACAATCGCCCCCAGGTGAATCACCGATCCGACGCCGCGCATGGCTTCCACTACTTTGTCCGGACGCCGAAAATCACCTTTGATGATTTCCAACCTTTCGTGGCCGATAACTTCCGCGAGTGGTTCTTCTCCAAACAGCAACATGTCCAGAACTCGAACAGTCATGCCGGCATCTAGCAGTTTCGGGATCAATGCGGAACCGATGTAACCACCGCCGCCGATCACCAGCACGCTGTTCGAATCGCCAGGACTTAGTGCCGCGTGATCGGTTCTACGCCAAATTGCGGTCCAAACACGAGCTCCGGCTAACAACGCGATGCTTAACGCCCAAGCGAGAGCCAACGCTATTTTGGAAAACTGCAGGTCGCTGCCGAAAAACAGCATGCCGAAACCATAGACGATGTACGCCGCCGTGATCGCTTGGACGACCACCAGAACCTTGTAGCGATTCTGGTAGTAGCGACCGCGAGAATAGAAACCGACCGCCGTGAACATGATCAAGCAAGTTGCGGTCAACGGAACGGATGACCACAAGTACCATTCCTGGTAGAGCTCAAACTGTTTCTGATACGTCCGTGCGCCCGGCAGATTTAGCTCGAATACCACTGAATAAATAAAGCGCAGCGCCAACCCGGAGATCATGGCGATCTGCAGCAAGACCACGTCCGCAAGCATTCGGACGATTGTGCCGGATTTGATTGTTTTCCCGCTAAAAAGAGCCACTTTACAAAATCCGCGTGAATCTTAGGACTGCATCAAAAAAAAACTGTTTGAACGGATCATTTAGTCGTCAAACATTCCAATGTGGCTCCTTCCGCGTTGAATGTTACCCATATTCCGTGGAAATGTGCGGCCAAACCGATCCATTTTGCTGGTTTTTCGGCAAAGCGACCGATTTTTCCAATTCTACGTCGGGCACACAACTACGCCTGAGAAGCCGCGCAAATCCCTGAGCTTAGCGGAACTTACGAGAACCCGGACAAATATGTTTCATTTTGCCACGATTTTTCAAAACGCGTGAGTACAAGCATTTGGCTAGTGCGTTTTCTCGGTTGCATCTTGGGTAATGCTCACGGGCCGAAAACTCGTCCACACCAGGGGCAACCGGTGTATACCGCGGGTGTCGGCTAATTCGAGAGCCGAAGGACTCTCTCGACAACAGTTGTATTCAACGTTTTCACACATTAACTGCGTAAAACGTGCGCAACGTGAGCCGGAACGCACTTGCCTGGCATTTTTATTTGGCGGTTTTTGGCCTGAAAAACTGCTCTACCAGCCGATGGTTGCGTTCAAGTCAGACCAAACATTTTCATTTCATCTACATCAATCTTGTCCGTTGTTCGACGGACGCGGAGGGCGTCGCACATGGCTTTTACAGCGAATGACAATTCTGGGCCGAATACTGACGTATCACCTGCAACAGGTTCTAGCGCCACAGAACGAAAGTACCACCGAATCGCCGAGGTTCGACGGGAGCAAGGAGTATCGCTTCGTAGCACTGCCCGGCAAATGAAATTGAATATGCCGACTGTTCGGAACGAAGAGAACGCCGCCACCGATTTGCGTATCAGTGATCTGATGCGGTGGCAGCGAGTCTTGGATGTGCCGCTGGCCGACTTGCTGGCAGACCCTGGAACCAGCCTCTCTCGGCCAGTTATGGAGCGTGCCAGGATGGTTCGCCTGATGAAGACGGCGGCAGCAATTAAAGAGCAGGCTTCATCGCCAGGTATGAAGCGGCTCAGTTCGATGCTGGTCCAGCAACTTAAGGAAATCATGCCAGAGCTGGAACATATCGGAGCTTGGCACAGCGTTGGACAGCGTCGCAGCTTGGAAGAATATGGCCGCGTCGTCGAGCGTCGACTGCGCGATGACTTCTTTATCGCGCACCGAGATGATTAGGCAGACTTGAAAACTCTTAGGAACAGAAACGAGCAAAGCGGGACTGGAACCCGCTTTCGTTTGCAGACGAGAAATCAGACCTCGTCGTCGCTTTCGTGGTTCTCAATTGCCTCGTCAAGCACATCTTCGCTCACATAGATCGGCAACGGTGGATCGCAGCTAACCGCCACAGCGATCGCATCAGACGGCCGAGAGTCGATATCCAAGAGCTCGCCATTCTGCCGTATTCTCAATCGTGCATAGTACGTATGCTCGTGCAGTTCCGTAATAACTACGCTGTCCAATTCTGCTCCGAGCTGTTCCACTGCACTGACAACTAGGTCGTGAGTCAGCGGTCGACTCGATTCGAACTTCTTAACACGCCGGTCGATACTGGTTGCTTCAAAGATTCCGATCACGATTGGAAATTCACGGTCGCCATCGACTTCTCGCAGGTAAATCACCTGGTAGTTGTTGAATTCGCTGATAATTATCCGCGAAAGCTTCATCAGTACGGGCATTGAATCCACAGGCCAGCGGCTCCTCTTTTGTCGATTGGCTAATCTCCAATTCTAGTATTCAAATCCACTATGGGGGAGCGGGCGATATTGCGGTCCCGCAGGTCGACGCTTCACGTATATGCGGCCGCGATTGACGTGTTTTGAGTGAATCCCCGCGATTGCCTTCAGTCCGCTAGCACAAGAAGCCGGCCGTTTCAGTCGATTGGAAGTCCAGAAATACGCGTGAAAAGCCAGGATCCTCGCCCACATGAGCCTCGACGACTTGCGGGACACTTTGCTACACTTCCGAATTGCTTTTTACACACTGATTTACGTGGTCCGCCCGGTATCTGCTGACGGTCACGTTTGATAAGGCAAGCTCTGTTGCCAGAGGAGTACCCGAGGTGAGACGTCCTTTTGTCGCCGGAAACTGGAAAATGAATCTGACTCGCGACGAGTCAACCGCACTGGCGAGTGAGATCGTTTCGGCAGTCGGTTCCGGCGGAAACTGCGATGTGGCGGTTTGCCCGCCAAACGTATACCTGCACGCCGTTGCGGAAGCGACCAAAGGGTCGTCGGTCGGCGTTGGTGCTCAGAATGTCTACCACGAAGTATCCGGCGCATTTACTGGCGAAACCAGCACCGAAATGATCAAAGATGTCGGCGCTACCTACGTCATCCTCGGCCACAGCGAACGAAGGAACATCCTGGGCGAATCGAATGAAGACGTCAACAAAAAGCTGCACGCAGTGCTCGCCGCCGGTTTGACGCCGATTGTTTGTGTCGGCGAACTTCTGGAGGAACGAGAAGCCGGTCGGACGATCGACGTCATCAAGGAACAATTCACCGGTTCGTTTGCCAACATTTCAGCCGAACAGCTGGGGAAATGCGTGATAGCGTACGAACCGGTTTGGGCGATCGGGACGGGAAAAGTCGCGACGCCTGAACAGGCCGAAGAAGTTCACGCGAACTTGCGGTCCATTATGACTGAGGCGTTTGACGCGTCCACGGCCGAATCGGTGCGAATTCAATACGGTGGCAGCGTAAAGCCAGACAACGCCGCGGAATTGTTAGGTCAGCCGAACATTGACGGTGCTCTGGTTGGAGGTGCAGCGTTGAAAGCGGATAGTTTCGTGGCAATCATCAAGGCGGCCGGTTAGAAACCCAGCGTCCGCCGCGGACTTACGAACCAAGTGATCATCATCTTCCGAATCGGAGATAACCAATGCTGCACTTTTTACTTGGCCTAGCCCTGACATTACTAGCCTTGTTTCTGATCCTCATTATTCTGGTGCAGCGAGGTCGCGGTGGCGGTCTATCCGGAGCACTCGGAGGGATGGGCGGCCAAAGCGCATTCGGTACGAAGGCCGGTGATGCTTTTACGAAGATCACGATCGGGATCTCGATCGCTTGGATTGTGATGTGTATCGTCACCAGCCTTGTCCTGGGTCGAGGCGGATCGACACTGTTCAATGCAGGCAATGCACCTCCTGCTTCCGCGCCAGCTGGAATGGGTACATCAAGCAGCACGCCGGACGCCGGTGGCGAGACATCCAACGCGGGGGTCAGTGGCGGCGAAGCAACAACTGACGGCGCGAGCACGACCACCTCCGACGAAAGTTCGCCCACCGAATAAGACGTTTGTATTGCGTTGATGATTCGCCGGCAGCCATAAGGTGCCGGTTTTTGACTTTTAGAAAGAGGCTTCTCTGTGTTGTGTAGCATGACTGGTTTTGGTGAAGCTCGCTCGAATGGAGACGCCATTTCGGTCCATGCCGAAGTTCGCTCGGTGAATAATCGTCACCTGAAGGTCAACTCACGATTGCAGGATGGGTACGGGTCACTCGAACCTCGTTGTGATGCCTTAGTCCGAAACAAAATTCGCCGCGGAACAATTCAACTGACGCTCTACGTCGACCACGAAATCTCGCCGGACGACTTGAAAATCAACCAGACGGTGCTGCTCAGTTACCACCATCAAATATCGGAAGCGGCCTCGAAAGTGGCGATGGCCGACGACGTACGGATGGATTCGTCCATTCTGCTTCTTCCGGGGGTCGTGGACGAAGGCGCACGCAAAGCTCCCGATTTGGACGAGGAATGGCCGCTGATCGAAAAAGTCGTAAACGAAGCACTCGACAACCTCACTGCCATGCGACAAGAAGAAGGCGCAGCCATGGCAAAGGACATGCGATCGAACCGAACCCTAATTTCGGACCAGCTAGCCGAAATCGAAAAGCGTGCGCCGGTCGTTGTCGAATCGTATCAACGTCGATTGCTCGAACGACTAAACCATTTACTGCAAAAGCATGATCTGAACGTGGATGCGTCCGACGTTATCAAAGAAGTTGGCATTTTCGCGGAACGAGCCGACATATCGGAAGAGATCGTACGTTTACAAAGTCACCTGGAACAATTTGACTCGATTCTGGATTCGAAAGAAGGAGCTGGCCGAAAGCTCGACTTTCTGATTCAAGAGATGTTCCGCGAAACAAACACCATTGGCTCAAAGGCAAACGACGCAGAGATCGCTCGACACGTTGTGGAAATAAAGTCCACCATCGAACGGCTCCGTGAGATGGTTCAAAACATCGAATAGGTGCTTCGATGAACAAAGGCCGAGTCGTCATTGTGTCCGGTCCGTCCGGAGCAGGCAAAACGAGTGTTATCAAGCGATTGCTCGACGAAGGCGATTTGCCGCTAAGATTAAGTGTTTCCGCGACGACCCGACCTCCGCGGCCTGGTGAAGTCGATGGTGTCGATTACCATTTTTTGTCGAAAGATGATTTCGAACGGCGGCGAGAAAACGGCGAGTTCCTGGAGACGTTCGAAGTATTTGGCCGAGGTTATTTGTACGGCACACAAAAATCGACGGTCGAGGCGATCCTGCGTGCAGGCAACAGCGTCCTGTTGGAAATCGACGTTAACGGAATGCTGCAGGTCGTGAAACATTATCCGGATGCGACCACGATATTCGTTCGGCCACCGAGCCTTGAAGAGCTGGAACGACGTCTCAGAGCCAGAAAAACCGAAAATGACGAAACGATTCACGCGAGGCTGGAAGTGGCCGAGCAAGAATGGCAGTTTAAAGATCGCTACCAACACGATATTGTAAACTCGGATCTTGACGAAACAGTCGAACGACTAAAGCAATTGCTGTCCAATTAACTGCGGCGATCAATGCGTTTTGCACAAGTCACTCAAACAGACGGGAGACCGTAATGCTAGAAGAACTGAAGGAAGAAGAAGTCGTCAACAAAGTAGGCGGTCGATTCAAACTTTCTACGCTGATTCAAAAACGCCTTGTCGCGTTGAAGGCAGGCAGTCGTCCGCTCGTCGACATCGAATCGGACAACAAAATCACGATCGTGCTGCAAGAGATTCTGCAGGACAAGATTTTCCTAGACACGACCAACGAAGTTCGCATCACGGGCGAGACTCAATCGGACGAAGGCGGGCTGCCGGATCTGGATCCCACGTCGTTGTAGCACGGAAGCTAACCTGGTCGAATTAGCTGTAGCATGGGCCCCCAGGCCCGTGTGAACTACTTCTTTTGTAAGACAGCTAAGTCGCCAAACCGCTGACGAACCGACGTCGCAACGAATATCTGCATATGAACGAAGGCACTGAAATTATCGTCGCGGTGTCGGGCGGAATCGCTGCCTACAAAGCGGCCGAGCTAGTAAGTGACCTCGTGCAGTCCTGTATGCACGTTACGGTCGTGATGACCGAGGCTGCGCATGAATTCATAGGAGCAGCAACGTTCGCCGCACTGACGGGTAGACCGGTCGCGACACGAATCTTTGATGAACGATTTCCGCTCGGCGCGCACATCGAGCTTGCTCGGCGAGCGGACATCCTCTGTGTTGTCCCTGCGACCGCAGATTCGATCGCTAAACTTGCAAATGGTTTCGCTGGTGATCTCTTGTCTGCGTTGTATTTGTGCTTCACTGGCAAAGTGCTCGTTGCCCCCGCGATGAATAATCAAATGTGGGCGAAGCCGTCCGTGCAGCGCAACATCGAATTACTCCGCCAAGACGGCGTGACGATCGTCGGACCGGCAGAAGGCTGGTTGAGCTGTCGCGAACGCGGATTCGGTCGAATGGAATCACCCGATATGATACGAGCGGCGATCGATCAACTTTGAAACTGGTGTAGGGACTTTTTGTTAGCGGCACGGCGCGAGCCCTCCGGTTTGTGTCCGCTTTCCACAAAGATCACGCGCGAACGTAACGGCCGTTTTGGAACGCAACGACAAGGTCGGACGTGTCAAACTCCCCATCGCAGTTCCAGTCGCCTTCAGCCCAGCCGGAATTCGACGACACGTTATCCTCGTACTCACCAGCTTGAAAGATCAGCACGAGATCTTTTGAATCGAAGATTCCGTCCACGTTTGCATCGCCGTAGGAAATCCCCATCACCTTTTCGACTAAATGGGCGTGGTCTGCGACATCGACTGACCCGTCAGAATTCAAGTCATACTCCAAAGAGTTGTTGTCGCCGTGGACGGTGGCGCACAGCGCATCGATATCAATCGCGTTCAGCGATCGTCCTTCCGATCGCAAGATCGAATAGAACCCGACATCCAAACGAGAACCGTCCGAGTCCTGTCCGTCGTCTGGATTACCCGCGTCGATTGCTGGCGAAGTAAGACGAATCCGAAAATCGGCGTTTTCTGCATCAACGAACTCGGCGGGCACCAATCGGTTGTCGTTTCCATAAACCCAACTTTCGCCAACGACAGAGTACTGAATGATGGTTCGATTTTCGTCGCCGTCCACCCAAACTGCATCGCCATCGGCACCTGGATCAATGATCGAATTCAAGACGAGGTTTTGAATTTCGCTGCTGTTGCCTCTGGCGCGAACTCCGTAGTTCGCGTTTGCGATCGTCGTGCGGTTGATGGTCGTTTGCGGTGAAGCTGACGTATCGACCTTTGTCTCGACACCGATGCCGACATGTGCCACCAGGCTATGGTCGATCACAACTTGTCCGCCACTGATGCTGAAACCTTTGTCATCGACATCTCGAACGATCATATCTTGAAAAGTGGCAATGGCGCCGGCGGTATCGATGCCGTCGTCGCCAACGTGTGCAACGACGCTGTTCTTGAGTTCAATCGGCAATGTTGCAGAATGCAGGTAGATCCCGTCGTTGTCGTCGATCACTTTGTCGTAACGGTATCGTCCGCTCATGTCGACTATCCAAGTGTCCTCAAGGCTCACACCAGTGCGCGCGGTTTCGGGACCCATGACGGATCTGGTCAACAACGAACCAGTGAAGGAGACTTGGCCTCGATCGGCTTGCATAATCTTTCCGTACGTGTCAGTGATGGCTCCGTCTGCCAGCGAAAACGATCCTTCATCTGTGACGCGAATTGCAGGACCAGTATTGGTATGTCCGCCACGAGGTGAATTCCCAGCGACCGAGACAATTGTGTGCTGCAGGTTGGCGGTTCCTCCTTGAACGTGAATTTCTCCCCACGGTTTGCTCTTGTCGAAAGCTGTAATGGTAACGGGCCGTTCATGAGTACCCATCGAGTTCAAGGTGCCATGAACTTGAATGCGACTTCCTACAGATTCCTGCTCCACCGTCGTTTCTACACCGTCGACCAAAACAAGCGTTCCAGGTTCAATTGTCAACGTCGCGTTTTCCGCAATTGTAAGATCGCTCGTGACATGAACGACGTTGGACCACACAGTATCTTCCGTGATGTTGCTGCTCGCGATCGTCTTTACCGTGGCAGAATCATTTCGCAAAGACAGAACTTTCTGATGCTGGCCGATCGATATCGTCAGGTCGAGAGTTTCCACGTCGGACGTTGTGTTGATGAAAACACTACCAAGTCCATTGAACAGATTGAATTCAGTCGCGTCAACTGCCGCGTCGGGCGTATTCACCTGCACTGAAGCATTTGCATCCCACACATTCCGATTGATCGAGCCATCGCCGTCGAGCAGCTTGGCTTTCAGTAAGAACGGCACGTTCGAAATGAAACTCTCTCGGACTTCGACTTCAATCGCATCGACGCATCCGATGTGAAAGCAGTCGCCTGCAAGCATCGAGCGTGATTCTAGATGCTCGCACTGAAGTAGCGTGCATCTCCGTTTCCCAATTCGCATCAGTTTCTCTCTTGTTCCACAGTTCGTCGCGGTGCTTCCGAAAGAATCGGATTTCAGCATCCGCGAGCCGCCTCAATAGCGAGTTTCATTCTAAATCGGGCTCACGTTTCAGCCATTTTCTTTTTTGCTGCGGAGCCAGAAACGCTGGAACGAACCGCTCGGACCATCGTTTTCCGGTAAATCGACTTTGCGACGCGAACAAAAACGAATCATTTTTCGTGCAAGAAACAGCTCCCGACGTGGTGTAATCTGTATCGCAGCCAAGTTCTCCCAGGTGGAATTGACGTGACAACCGAGCCGAAAACGCGGTACAGCCTCATTCTTCGGATTCGCGATCGTGACGACGCTGAATCGTGGCGAGAGTTTGTTTCGA
>JAGQPC010000576.1 GCA_020426925.1 Planctomycetales bacterium
CGCATTGACCGTATCCGACATTGATGCATTGACAAATGCAATCCGAAGCGAGTCAGTCGAGAAAGAATTTGACCTCAATAGCGACGGCATGGTTGATGCTCATGATCGAGATGTTTGGGTAACAGACATCAAGAAGACGTGGTACGGAGATTCCAACCTTGACGGCCATTTCGACACCGCCGACCTCGTCTCCGTTTTCAAATTCGATCAGTACGAAGATTCGTTTGCCGGGAATTCCACTTGGACAAGCGGAGACTGGAATGGAGATGGCGAATTCGACTCGGGCGATTTGATCGTCGCCTTCAAAGACGGCGGGTTTGAATCTGGTCAACGAACCGCCGCTCACGCCGTCCCAGAACCAGCTCCTCTAGTTTGGCTGGCCTTGGGCAGCGTCGGATTGGTGCGACGTCGGAGCGTCAGTGCGTAGTGTCACACCCGGTGACAACACGGCTACCGTCTTGCATCGGTGGTCGTCGAAAAGGCAGAGGAACTGCCAGCCTCGGGGGAGTGTTCTTGTGCCACTGGCACTGAGACGGATTCGCTAGAACGAAAAGCAACAACACGGCGCTGCATTGGTGATCACGATGCAGCGTTTGCGTAACGGATTCGTCGACTTAGCTGTTCGATTTGTTGGCGATATTCCTCGCGTTGTTTTTGCCACGCGATCGCTTGACGCTGCAGTTCTGCTTCTCGCCGCTCGAACTCGAATTCCCGAGCTGTGATGGTGGCAGCCTTGGCTTCAACTTCGTTACGCTGGCGGTCGACCCACATCTGAATATCGAGACGTTCGCGGCGGAGTTGTTCCTGTTGTTGGCTCAAGTAGTCTTGAAGTTGATGTAGGACTTCGCGGCGGCGACAAAGCTCGTCGTTCGCGATCTTGTAGTGGTCCGACAACTTGGCTCGATGTTTCGCGAGCGATTTCGCGAGTTCTTCGTCTGGCATGTGGCCGCGAAAATCACTCCACACGTGTTCCGTCGCAACACGGAGTTCGAGTGACTCTCGATGCAGTTCCGTGATTTGGTCGTGTAGTGCTTGAAGATGTCGCTCGCGTTTGTCGAGATCTGCCTTGTGTTCTTTCAAAGCATCTTGAATCGTATCGACTTGTGATGCCCCATTTTTGTGGTTTACGGATTCGTCGCGGTAGTGTTGAGCTGAGGCTTTCTTCATTGCCGTGCGCAGATCGCTGAAGACTCTTCGTTCCGCATCGGACACCGTTCGTTGAGGCTCGTATGGATCGCGGTTGGTCAACGGTTCGAATTCAACGGGCATCGGTTCCGAAGGGTGTTCGTCGGTTTTGACTGGGAACTCGGGCTTCACCGGAAACTCGGGAATGTCTTCTCGGTGAACAGGGCCATCGTCGTCGAGTGCGATGCCACAGTCAAAGTTCGCAGTAGACTTAGCGATCGGTTGGGTCGGCTCGGGTGGTTTTGATTCATCACCAGCCGCACAGGTCAGGCGAATCTTATTTCGCAGCCGCGCAATCCGTGCCTCGTTTTCTAATACAGCTAATCGAGCATTCATTTCCGATTCGCGACGGTCCAGCAGAGACTGCTTTTCCTGGAGATAACTAGACAGCTCCATCGCTTGCCCTCGCAGCTGTTGTGCCGCGGCATTCGCATCAGTACCAGCAATCGCTGCGAGCATGTCATTGCTAGGTTCCTCCACGTGAGCTGCATCAACTCCGTGTGCTGCATCCACTCGTGTCGTTTGAGGAGCACCGTTTGACTGGTTGTCTAGCATGTCAGAGTCCCAAACATTATTAAGCAAATCGAACCTTTGATCCTCTGTTCGTCATAATCGTCAAACTTTCTTTATTTTTACTTTGGCAAAACCGCGGATAACTGCAGTGCTGTGATTGCATTGCGAATCAACGGGTTGAAGCGACCGATGGCGAACAGGACAATCAAACATGAGATCGAATTGAGTTCCCAGTCCTTTTGGAGCCCCGTGGCTAAAAAAATGAGAGTTGAACCCATTGGTGACAAAGTCGTTGTGAAACGTTTAGACGCGGACCAGACGACGGCTGGCGGAATTGTGCTGCCCGATTCTGCAAAGGAAAAACCGTGCCAGGGTCGGGTGCTTTCAATTGGAGACGGGCAACTAACCGCCGATGGCGAGCGAGTCGAGCCCCAAGTGAAAGAGGGCGATAGGATCGTGTTCAACAGCTACGCTGGCACTGCGATCACGATCGATGACGAAGAGTTGCTGATCATGCGGGAAGACGAGATTCTCGCCGTGCTGGATTAGCCGTGCTGTTTGCACAAAACGTGGGTTGCGCTATTTCAGCAGAAAACCACGCCTGCGTGACTTCAAAACCTACGTTTTAGCGCCAGTCACCCATTGGCGTTCGACGCCAGCCAGCGCAATTCTCCGCAGTTCAAAAAGCCCGGATCTCGGCAACGGCTCCTAAAGAGAAATCTGCTCGATTTTCGATCTCTGTTCCTTTCCAGAACGTAAAGTGCATTCACGACCGGTCGCGCGATCCGGTACAATTTTGTCTGAAGTCACTTCCAGGAATTACAGAATTGAGGCCATCCATGTTCAAGCTCAGGTTGTTGTCCGCCGTAGTTTTGAGTGCAGCTTTTGTTGGCCATTTGCCCGCCCAGAATACGGATTCCGTGGCCGAGCGTGCTCAGGCGATCGCAAGTGGGTCTGCTTTCCTGATTTCTCAGCAGCACCCAAATGGGGCTTTCAATCCAGAGACCGGTACGGCGGTTACTTCTCTTGCAGCGACATCGCTGGTGCGAGTCGGCCGCAGCCCAACCGACGCAGCCGTATCGAAAGCGATTGAATACGTCTTGTCGAAACAACAACCCGATGGCGGGATCTACGACGAGCGGTTGAAATTCAGAAACTACGAAACCTGTCTCGCTGTCATGTTATTGGCAGAGGTTAACGCGAACGGAAAGTACGACGAAATCATCAAAAAAGCCGATCAGTTTCTGAAACAATTGCAGTGGGACGAAACCGAGGACGTTGATATCTCGAGTGAATCCTACGGAGGCGGAGGTTACGGCAACCACCAACGTCCCGACTTGTCGAATACGGCGTTTCTTATCGACGCTCTACGAGCCGCCGGCAACGACGAAGACAGCGAAGCAATTCAACGTGCTTTGATTTTCGTTTCAAGGTCTCAGAACCTGGAGAGCGAACACAACAAGACAGCGTTCGCTGCGATCGAAAACGACGGCGGATTTTACTACACGCCAGCAGCTGGCGGCTCTAGCCAGGCGGGCGAAACGGCACGAGGCGGATTGCGGAGTTACGCATCGATGACATACGCCGGTTTGAAAAGCATGATTTACGCCGGTGTGAAAAAAGACGACAAGCGAGTGAAAGCCGCGGTTAAGTGGCTGCAGCAAAACTACGATCTAAAAAGTAACCCCGGTTTGGAAGCCGCTGGCCTGTACTACTATTACCACACCTTTGCCAAAAGTCTGGATGCGTTCGGTGAGGCGGTCTTTGTTGACGACAAGGGTAACGAGCACGATTGGCGCAAGGAACTGATTGCAGAAATCCGCTCGCGTCAAAAGCCGAACGGTGCGTGGGTGAATTCAGCGAACGAACGCTGGATGGAAGGAAATCCTGAACTCGTGACAAGCTATGCACTGTTGGCGCTGTCATACTGCGAAATTAAATGACGCAACAAGGTTTCGGACGGTACTCGTGCCGTCTATATTGTTTCGGTTTCGCGATTTGAATTGGACGCAGTGTTAGTCGGAAGGTGCCATGCCTAAGTTCGTTGTTCGATACGGGGCCATGCGAGGGATCGGTGTGCTTTCATCCCGTGGTAGCGACAACTTCAAGCGAGGCGCGAAAGTGATTGCTCGCACTGAACGCGGACTGGAAGCCGGCGAGGTGCTGTGCCGAGCGACCGAATCAGCCGTGAAGCATTTGGAAAATCCAGGGCACGGGCAGATTCTCCGTCGCATGACGAACGAGGACGAAAACGAGCTAGCCCACATGCAGGTCCAAGCGGGCGATGAGTTTCAAACCTGTCTGAAGCATGTTGCCGAGTTGGGCCTGGAAATGGAACTGGTCGATCTTGAGCACGTTTTTGGCGGCGAGCGAATTGTCGTCTACTATTTAGCGGAAGAGCGTGTCGACTTTCGTGAACTCGTGAAGCGTCTTGCCGTCGAATTCCAAACGCGGATCGAGATGCGTCAGATCGGCGTTCGCGATGAAGCCAAGCTGCTTGCGGATTACGGAGACTGCGGTAAACCTGTCTGTTGTAATACGCATCTGTCAGCGATGCCGCCGGTGTCGATGAAGATG
>JAGQPC010000577.1 GCA_020426925.1 Planctomycetales bacterium
CATTTCAACGCCCTCATTCTTTGTGAGTCAAAAGCCAGACTCGTCACAGAATTCACTGATCGCATGTATTGTATGCAAACCTCGGGCCTGATCATCCGATTTCCTTTGACCGCCCGAGGGAGTCCGCGATTGGAGCGAAAGAAAAATCAAAGCTTACGTTGATTGCTCGTCCATCCAAAGAACTGTGAAGTGCAGTCCCATGCAATGAGATGCAACTGCAGCTATGGATTCGCTGTGCGAATCAGCACTGATACGCTTCCAGCAGCACGCCGCTCAGCCACTTCCACGCTATGTCGTCCCAAAGCATGGACCGCGTTTACCGTTGCTTGCACATGAGACAATTGTAGCCCACTTGGTCTAGGCCCAACAAATCGCGATGGTCAGACGGTACAATGCGACCACTGGTGATACTTCGTTTACGAATTGACAGCTGGTTTAACCACTTAAGAGTTGAACAATGCGCAAAATGGCCCAACATCTGATCAGTCTTGTACCGTTTTCAGTTAATCGAACGCCGATCTCAAGTGCCTTAGCAATTTGCTGGCTGTGTATCGCCGTTTGTTACTGGGCACATTTGATGGCCGACGATTTAGACGCCGCTCTAACCCCAAAGAACGTCTTGCTGCTCGTGACCGACGATTGCAATTGTGATTTGAGCATCTACGGACACGCGACGGCGAAGACTCCGAATATCGATCGATTGGCGGAACGTGGAGTTCGTTTTGGCAAAGCGTATTGTCAGTACCCGGTCTGCAACCCCAGTCGATCATCTTTTATGACGAGTCTCTATCCGGACCAGACCGGCGTACTGACGAACGCGGGAAACTTCCGCAACAAAAATCCGAATGTTGTCACGCTCGCTCAGATGTTTCGTAACCATGGATACATTGCGGCGCGAATCGGCAAGATCTATCACTACGGAGTGCCGACTCAGATCGGAACTGATGGAGCAGATGATCTCGCGTCGTGGGACACGCGTTTTAACCCGCGCGGAATCGATCGCGAAGTGCACGACAGAATCAACACGCTTGAACCGGGAAAATTCGGTGGGACGCTCAGCTGGCTGAAGCTTCCGAGCAAGCCGGAACAACACACGGACGGAATCGCTGCAACGGAAGCTTGTCGATTGCTTCAGGAATTGCATCCAGATAAAACGCAGCGACCGTTCTTCTTGGCTGTTGGCTTCTATCGGCCGCATACGCCTTACGTCGCGCCGCCGGAACATTTCGATCTGCATCCGCGATCGCAAATCAATCCGGTCATGGAGAAGCCCGGCGACAGAGACGACATCCCATTAGCCGCGCTCCATGATCGCCCAAAGCAACGTGAACTTACAGTGGCTCAACGAAAAGAAATCATTCAGGCGTATTACGCTTCGATCAGTTTGATGGACCAGCAGCTCGGCCGAGTCCTGGACGCGCTTGACGAGTTGGACCTAACGAAAGACACCGTCGTCGTTTTCATTTCGGATCACGGTTACCACTTGGGGCAACACGGACTGTGGCAGAAGGGCGATCTGTTTGAAGGGTCGTGCCGAGTGCCGATGATCATTGCCGATCCGAGTGGCAAGCAACGCGGAGTCGCAACCAACTCGCTTGTTGAACTTGTCGATCTCTATCCAACCCTCGCCGAACTTTGCAATGTAAACGCGCCGGATCACGTCAAGGGCAAAAGCCTTGTGCCGGTGCTTGGCGATCCAGAAAAAAGCGTACGTGATACAGCGTTGACCGTGACCGTGAGCCGCGCGCACAGAATGCATCCCGAACTGCCCAAAGACAAACGGATCATGGGCTACTCGATTCGCACTGAGCGATATCGATACACAGAGTGGGGCGACGGAGGATTTGGTCGGGAACTCTACGACTACAAGACCGATCCCGAAGAGCTCACGAACCTGATCGATTCAGAGTCGCACCGAAGTATTCGCGAAGAACTCAAGTCGCTGTTCAACCAGGCCAAACGCATGGCTCTGCCATCATCGTAGTTGATCGAAATCTGCCTGGACCGTCATTCGGACGGTCGCCTCGGTTACGAATCGATATTTGGAGCATCTTGTTGCCAGAATACCCAGACATCTGCGTTTATGTTGATGCCCTAGAAAGGTTGTATGTCGGGAAGACGATCGAGTCCGTTTCCGTGCGGTGCCCGTTCATTGTTCGAACGTTTGCCCCGTGTTTGTCGTCAGTTGAGGGGCAGGCCATTCGTTCCGTGCGCCGGCTTGGCAAACGAATTGTCTGGGAATTCGATGCCGATGTCTTCGTTGTGTTTCACCTGATGATTGCAGGACGCTTTCATCGTCGCAATGCAAAAACGAAACCAAGAAGCAAAACCGATCTGATCGCATTTCAATGTGAATCCGACACGCTTATGCTGACCGAAGTCAGCAAAAAACGTCGGGCGTCGGTTCACGTCGTGCAGGGAAACGATGCGTTGTGTGAGCACGATCCTGCCGGCTTAGAGGTGATGACTTCAAGCGTTAACGCATTTCGAGACAGGCTACTTGGCGAAAACAAAACGCTGAAACGAGCGCTCACCAATCCCCGTAATTTTTCGGGAATCGGAAATGCTTATAGTGATGAAATATTGCATGCGGCGAAGCTATCGCCAGTTCGTCGCACGAAGCAGTTGAATGACGCCGAGATTGCTCGCTTGTTCGATGCAACAGTAGCGACGCTCGGTTACTGGCGGGACCTCTTGCTAGAAGAAACAGGCGAAGGTTTTCCTGAAAAGGTCACAGCGTTTCATCCGAAAATGTCGGTACATGGAAAATTCGGACACCCATGCCCAGCCTGTAAAACGGAGATCCAGCGAATCACCTACTCCGAAAATGAAACGAATTACTGTCCAAGATGCCAGACAGAAGGAAAACTTCTAGCAGATCGCTCGCTGTCTCGGCTACTCAAAAACGACTGGCCGAAAACGATAGACGAGTGGGAAAATTTTGAACGCGGTCACAAGTTTGAGAGCCGCTGAATGTCTGTCTGAGTATCTCGTCAGGTAAATTCCTGACTTGAAACATCTGGTGACGCAGTATTCGAATCGTCGAACGTTACGGTGGACGTCGTTCCGTCCGGACCCACCTCGAGTTCAGGCGTTAGGACGGGCGCCGCATCAATTCCTTCTGCATCCATTAATTCGACAATTCGTTCAAGTGCCTTGAGAAGTCCCAGACGTTCAACGGGATCAATTCGTTCCAACCGTTGAAGAAACTGTTCGTGCAGCGGCGTGGGCAGGTTGTCGACACGCTGCCACCCGGAGTCGGTCAGGGAGACGCAGACTTTCCTGCGGTCAGTTTTTGCTCGTTCTCTTAGTATGAATCCAGCTCTTTCGAGGCGATCTAGAATTCGAGACACGGTTGGTGCCGAGAGCTGAACCGTTTTGGCCACCATTGCAACAGTGACCGAGTCACTTGGTTCAAATTCAGAAATCGCTTTTAAGCAGAGCATTTGCGGAACAGTCACGCCACTATGGCGACAAACGCTGCGCGAGTGTTCTGAAGTCCGACGGATAATTCGACGAATGGACCGTAGAATCTGAAAACCAATTGACTCTTCTTGCTGCACGACCACTTGCCCATTGCCGGAAATCACATAGTTCCTCAGATTGTAGTGTGATTGCGCGCGGTCGTCAGTTCAATTCCAATCGCAGGCGGCTATTTTTGTTTTTTGTCACTCAACGGGACGATTGCCCGTTCGGCCAGATATTCGGGGCGAGGTGGCCGGTTGCAAAACGGTTGCGTGACCGCGTTTTCTAAACTGTTGTAAACGGAGAACAGATTGATACGAGGAGTCGGGCCTAGGTTGCCTGAGGAACCATGCATGGTGTTGCAGTCAAAGAACACTACGGATCCGGCCGCGCCCTTTGGGGCGACAATGCTGCTTCCTTCCAGCAGGAACTCCAACGCCTGCCGCGATGGAACGCCGTAATCTTGGCGCCGAAGAGATCGTTCGAAATGCTTGTCCGGAGTACCGCCTGTACAGCGAATATAGGTTTCGTGCGAACCGGGAATGAGCATCAAAGGGCCATTGAACTCGTGGCTTTCCGTCAGGAACAAGGAAACGCTTAATGCTCGCATGCGGGGCATACCATCCTCAACGTGCCACGTTTCGAAATCCGAATGCCAAAAGAACTCTTTGCCGTCGAACGCTGGTTTGTAGTTTAGGCGTGACTGGTGAATATAGACATCGGTACCAATCAATTGCTGTACACGGTCGAGAATCCGAAAGTCGCGAAAAAAACGATCATTGTACAGTTGGCTAACCTTGTGGAGTCGAAATACGGATCGCACAACGTCGGAATCTGGTTCCTTGATGATGCCAGGTTGACCTGCTGGCCAGTTCTCGGCTAGTGATTCGGCTTCAGCCAGGAACTCGTCAACCTCACTTTGTGAGAACAGTTCCGGGGCGAACAGGAAACCGTCTCGAACGTAGTTCCAGACTTCATCCGTTGTGAGCGGGCCGGGGGCGTCGGCAGCGACCGGGTCGACTCGTTTGGCTGCTTGCCATTGGTCCAATGTTCGTGAGTAGTACGGGTCAGAGGCGGTTGTCATCCCTCGTCCTAAGTTAATCCAGTAAGGGGTAGGCGCCATTTTCGTCGTGTGTTTCGGTCCCAACGACAGGCGGATTAAATACGCAAACCATCTGCATTTCCTCATCAGCGATCAATTCATGTTGTTCGTTGCCACTGAGCGCGTACATGGTTCCCGTTTGGAGCTCGTATTCCTGGTTGTTGGTCAAATCACGGATTCGTCCTTTCCCTCGAATGCAGTAAACGGCTTCTAGGTGATTTTGATAATGCATCTTCGTGCTGGTTCCGGCGTGAATGATTGTGTCGTGAAGCGAGAATCCCATCCCGTCTCCTTTGAGAAGCAATCGACGACTCGTCCAAGTTTCGCCACGAGTTTCGTGAGTGGAACCAAGTAAATCTGCAAGTTTTCTAACGATCATTTTCTTCGTCGCGCCCAGTGACACGTTTGTTAATGAGCAGAGATCAATTGTCTTGATGCTACGACTTCTTTCGTGCATTCCGATAGAATCTCTAGGCCGCGTGTGAGGTGTTCGGTTGGAATCGTCAACGGAGGCAGAGTCTTGATGACTTCGTCGTTCGGCCCTGCGGTTTCGATGATTAGCCGTTTCTCAAATGCCGCCTTGGAAATGGCACCTGCCAGCGACTTGTCGGCGAATTCGATACCTTGAATCATCCCTCGCCCACGCACTTCCGCGTCTACATCACAATCGCTGACGATGTCCAGCAGTGCGTCTCTCACTTGCCGAGCATCGCGATTGACCTTTTTCGAAAGAGCGCCGTCTCGCCAATACGTGTTCAGCGCAGCTGTAGCAGTAACAAATGCGGCGTTGTGGCCTCGAAACGTTCCGTTATGCTCGCCAGGCTCGAACACGTCGTGCTCTGGTTTCATCAACGTTAGTGCCAGTGGAAGTCCATATCCTGACAGCGATTTTGAAAGGCAAATGATATCTGGCTCGACGTCAAAGTACTCGAAGCTGAAGAAACTTCCAGTGCGGCCGCATCCGACTTGAATGTCATCCACGATCAACAAAATGGAATAGTGCTTTGCGAGTTTAGCCAACGA
>JAGQPC010000578.1 GCA_020426925.1 Planctomycetales bacterium
CCTTGAAAACAGTGAGCAGTCAAAAGTTAACGACGTGGAAGTTGTTTACGTAGTTGGTGTTCTTTCCTGGCGGACGTGACGGCGGAGATGGCAGCCAGTAGGTATGTGAGATCATCACCAAGACCAACGAACGGAACGATATCGGGGATGACATCGACAGGACTGATGATCAGTAGCCCCAAAATGAAGGCCAGCAAGTATTTGCCGATCTCCAGGCATACCGAACGCAGCCGTGATTGCGGCATGGCCAGCAATATCAAAAAACCGACAGCGAGGATCGTAAGACAAATACACGCCGTTTGGAGCGTGTCAAAAAAGCCACTCATGATTCGTTTCCTATAGTGTCGCAATGCTCGAGGGCATGTGGTTGATCGCGCCGGTACACCAATTCGGCTTTTTGGTCGCAGACCAGCGGCAATTCGCGAGAGATATCTGGGAGCGAATAGCAGCTGGCCTTGCCTTGACGAGATTCAAGGCAGAACGGGGTCTCACCGAATGAATTACTGCGTTTCATTTCGCTACTCATTTCGTTCGGCGTCTCCTTAACAACGCAAAGAGCCCGTCGATTTCTGTTGCCAGAAGGTCGAGCGTTGCGTTGAGGCGATCTGCGGACATTTCACTGAGTGGTACATCGCAAATCGCAATAATTTGGTGAGTGTTTCCTGAACCCCATTCACACCAGACGAGACCGGTGCCGCGTTTGTTTAGTTGGTCGACTGACTCAGCACAATTGTCCGAGCCTGGACAAGACGCGGTGTATGAGACCCGGACGACTTCGCCGATCGTCGACAGGAAGTAATCTCGCCCACCAATGGGCAGGTTGATATCGATCATCGAATGATGACGCAGCACGTCAACGATCAAAGGCAGTAGCTTACCGCCTTCATGTTTCGTCGACTGCGAGTTGATCTGACTCATAATCGAATTCCTGGCTAAAGGGATTGGAGTACTTGCAGCATTGTGCGCACGCGAAACTGCGCCAAACTGTGTCGGACGCTGACTGTTCAAGACTCCCACATTCCGTTGGCCCGTAGCCTGCGACCAAACCGATCGATTTCCGCCAACATGTCGCCGATGGTTCTGTTCAAGATGTCTCGACTAAGGTCGGTCGCAACAATCGGACAGCTGAGGTGGAGCTCGTGATCGCGGTGCCAGGACATGTCTTCAAGCAAGCTGTTTTGATTTTCCAGCAATGTGCCTATCTGCCACGGCACGTGTCGGTCAAAGCGAAACGCTGTGAACGCAACAATCTCCTCAGGCTCGCAAACAAAGTGGGTTGTGCTCGCCCTAAACACTGCGAACTCGGCGTCGAGTCGCAACATAGTCAAGTTACGTGTGTGACAAATATGTGTCACATGTACGAACAGTGATTCTTGTAACTCCGACGCAGCGGTCTTCGAACGCATCAGCATGAGTGTTCCTCCGCTAGAGATGCAGCTGTAATAAATGCACTGTCTTTTAGCAGCGAGCGAACGTGAGCTACCGCGTCGGACGCCAACGTGATGCGGCCGACCGAGAAGGAGCCTTTTGTCTGCACACACCGAAATGTTATCGAGTTGCAAACGAGCGACTGGCGCTGGACGCGAAATATCGCAGGACGGACAATTCCGTCAGCTATGACGGATTTAAATAGTCAGTTGGACGGAGAGTAGCCGTTGGTTTCCAGCCACTGTTCGAGTGCGGCCTCTAAGATGTCCTGCATGTGATATGGGGCAGTGCCGTCGAGCTGGCGTTGCAGAGAGATGCGTTTGATTGCAGATGCAAGCTCCGGTTTGCAGCGGATGGTAACGGGTACGCGCCCGGCCATTTGTGGAAGAATGGTCGGTGCGGAGGAGCTGATTGGTTTTTCTACGGGCGTTGGCTTGGCATCGCTGGGGTTAGCGAGCGGTTTCGGTCCGGAATCCTTGCCGTAGACAAACGCTTCTTCAACCGACTTTAATTCGGGTGTCTGCTCTAGCCCATCCACAAGCGATCGTCTCGAACTCATGCGGCACTCCTTTGCTGCTTCTTACTGGTGAGCTTTGGCTTTCTGGAACGGCGAGCCTCTGGCAGCAGGTTCGCGAACAATTGCCTGACTTCTTTGGCGGCTTGCCGGCCACGGGCGCCCATTTGCCAAACGACAGCGCCTTGCCCCGGTGCGTCGGCATAGATTTGTCGCAGTATTAGCGGTGTCTTGGCCATATTGAGGTCGAGCGCTTTGGCAGCATCGCGCATATCCTGCGTTAAGCGATAGTTTTTTCCAACCATGCTGAGCACGATGATCGCTTTCGGCACTCCCATGCGAATGTCTTGCGCCTGCCGCAACACGTCGGTCGCTTTGGCCAGTGCCCGGACTTCAAGCATGGATGCCTTGCATGGCACGATTGCCAAGTCTGAACGTAACAGCAACGCCCGGCTGGTTTCGGTCTGGCTGCCGGGGCCATCGGCAACTACATAGTCTGCCTCCTGACCGAGCTGCGGCAATTCGTCCAGAATTTTTCCAGGTTTGTCCATGAGTACGGTGCGAACACCGGGACAGGCTTCGGAAATCCATTCCGATGAAGAGTGTTGGCTGTCGCAATCGGCCAGCACAACGCTGTGGCCCTGCTCGTGAAGCCAGGCTGCAAGATGGACGGCCGTGGTCGACTTGCCCACGCCCCCTTTGGAATTTGCTACGGCGATGATCGTCATGACGGAAGCGTTACCACGTTGCAGGCGCACTGGCAAGCAAAATGTGTGGCCGGTTGGCTGGCATGAAGCGTAGCAAGTAATCTGTCCATCGTTCTGACTGTACAACAAGCCAACGTGCAGCTCTGCGTGTTGGCAGACAGTCCTTCTGGATTTCTGGAATGAAAACAATCTTGTAAGCATGTAAACATGCTGTCAGGCAAGCACGTTTACATGCTGGCTGGTGTACAGGTTGGCTGCTTGGTTGGACAGCCAACAATCGATCATGCATGCATGATCGAGGCGACGTCTGACTACAGATTACTGCTCATTGCCAGGGCACAAGTCAGGCCACTGACTTATCGATTTCATGCCGCTATGACCGGCGATGACGAGTAGTTGGTGACGACCTCGTGACCAGCATCTTGTGCCGAACGCACAGACTGCGTGCTCTCATTTTGTACGATTCGCAATTAGACGCATTGGGTGCGAAAAGCCAACGGACATGCGGCTAATCGAATTTGGTGTGCGCATCTTTCGCGCCGAGGAGTAGTACAAGAATCTGAGTGCAAGGGGCGAGCCATGAACGATACTGCAAAAGACACACGAGAACAGACATTGATATTGCCGCGCGAAGCGGCACAGCTGAAGCAGCTTTCCAAGTTGGCGACTTCAATCAAGCACGAAGTGCGGTTAATGGAGGATCGATTGCGAAGGTCCGTCAAACACGCATTGACCGCGGGCAAGCTGCTGTGTGAAGCCAAGAAGGCTGTAGGCTACAAGAACTGGCTCAACTGGTTTCATACACAAGACTTCGATTTCAGCGAGGTAACGGCACAGCGTTATATGCGTCTGGCTAGGCGATGGTCGGAGTTGCAGGACAAAATAGCCGAAGCGGGAGATCCGTCACGCCTGACGGATTTGACCTTTAGCGACGCGTTGCAGCTGCTTTCGAATCCCGACCGAATCTTCAATCGCAAAGACTCCGGATCGAAAACGCCCGCTTGCTTGCCGGGAAAAGACAACGAAAGACACAGTGGCGATGTTCCGGACGATGGCGACAATGGCGGCGGAGAGAAAGTGGAGTCCAGTGATTCGCAGCAGGCGGCTTTGGCTGCTGAATTGGCCGAGCTTCAACAAAGCATCCAAACCTTTGAGCTCAGTGAACTGAACTCGTCCGCGATCGCCGAACTGCGGGAGACGACGAAGCGGCTTCTGGATGTACTCGGCCAGTTGGAACAAACGACGTCAACGGAAACATCGTGAAGAAACAAATAGTTAGTGTTTCTGATTGCCATGTGAGGCCATGTTCTGACTCGGCCGGAGCGGCTGGCTATGTCGAATTTGCTTGCGCGAATCGATCGATTCGGCTATTCTGATCGACGGAAGTGAGGATTTATGCTGGAAGTTAATGCGACGGAGTTTAAGACTCAGTTCGGGCGATTTCTTGATTTGGCACGAGACGAGTTCGTGCACATTCGCCGCTCGGGAAAACCGGCCGCTGTGATGCTGTCTGATGAAGACTTTGAATATTACCAGGCGTTGGAGGATGCGTTTTTGGGTGTGCAGGCGGAACTGGCACTGAAGCGGGGAGACTTCGTAGACGAGGTGGAGGCGATGCGTATCATCAATGAACGCTTGAATGCCGGTAAGTGAGGCGACTTTCGATCGACTCGGCATCGATCAAGGTGCTCGAATCGCTGCCGCCGAAGCATTTTCGGCAGGTAGTGACGCGTTTGTTCGCCCTGTTAAGAGACCCACATGCGTCTGATACCCGGCTTCTGAAAGGCTTTCCCTTCTATCGGATTTCTGTTGGTGAATATCGTGTTGTTTATGATTACAGCGATGACGAATTACGCATTCTGGTGATTGGCAAACGCAATGATGATGAAATCTACAAGGCGATGCGGCGAAAGTTCGAATGAAACGAGTCGTGGGTTGAGTCGCTACTGGGACGTCTGGTGTTTTTCCGCAAGCGCCTGTTCGTAGAGTTGGAATGCTCGTTGTTTAGTCGCGATAGGGCACGGCCAGCTTTGTTCGATCGCGGAACGTTCGAGAAATGCTGTTAACGCAGCGGCGTGAAACGGGCAGTCAAGGATTTCATCGAGATCGTACTGGCTCATACAAGTATCTTTTGGCCTGATGTCTATGAATTGTCAAGCGTATTGGCAAACAGTTTCAAAACAGTGCCAGTTGGGGTGTGCGCGCCGCTTCCAGATCTGCGAGCAAGGCGGTTAGATCCTGGCCCGAGTTTGGCCGGTCATGTTGCAGGTGCGATTTGAACGCGTGCGTCAGTTCCTGCAGGGCAGCCCGGTGAGCGTCCCGTTCGTTGCGATAGGCGAACCGGTTCCAGACGGACGCTGCGTAACTTCTTCCGGATATGGGTGTGCTATGTCTCGTACTCAACGCCCAAAACCCGTTGGGAGTTTGCACCAATCGCAGCTGCGCAGTGTAGTAACTCTGAGCGAATTGTAGGTCTACTTGCGGAAGAACAAATACACCGGCGGAATTCACTCCGTGCAACTCAGGCGTGATGCCCCACAAGGCAGCCGCGTCCACGAGCGCCTCTGTGGATAGGTGATAGCGTTCACTGTAGCGGCGGCGAATGGCATCGAGTTTCGGTTTCAGGTCAATGATTGGTTCTGAAGTATTGGTCATTGGCAAGCTCCTGTTGAAGTCGGTGATCTAAATTGCAGGCTGTCCATAGAGGTCAATCACTGCCAGGCCGAGCCCAGTCCAACTAATGCCAATCTCGGCGTCGTGGTAGTGTTTGACATATTTTAAAACCTCCCATGCCTGCTTGTGCGACAGATCGGGGCGGACGGCGAGAACGTCGTCGATGCTCCAGATAATGGCGATTTCGCCTCGTTCAGCTAATATCGCTTTAACGTCTAGATGTGGCAGTGCGTATGTCGGGTTCATTGGCTGATCCTTTCTGCAAGACGATTCGATGATTCGATGTTGTCCAGTGCCGCGAACATGCGATTGAGACAAGCGGCAACATGTTGGGCAATCAGACGGGTGTGCGTTCCGCTGCGAATAAAGGCAGCACTTTCATCACCGTCGCATAGAATCTCGTAGCCAGGACCGTGGTAGTCGCAGTGGGAACGCACAGCCCGGTAACGTCCTGGATATTCCTCACGGAAATCCAGCAGTCCCAACTCGCTACACTGTTCCAAGAATTCCGGATTGGCAGATGGTTTGTCCATCAGACAATGGGTCAAAGCAATGGCAACGGTGCGAGCCTCCAGTTCCGCTTGCTCCTGTTCATCCCAATAGTAGGAAGCCATCAGGAACTGTTCTGTGGTTGTGCAGTAGACGTCGAACGTGGAATCGACGCCCTCGCTTCCGGGGCAATAGGCATATGGGCCTGGGAATAGATGGAGGAATTTCTTAGTACGATTAAGAGTCAACATGATTGGAGTCCTTTCGGTAAAGTGCCGATCCCGGGTTTTGGCCGGGACCGGCTAGTGAGTTGTGATTTACGCGGCAGCTGATTCCACATCTGTGGAAACACTGTCTTCGGCTGGATCGAGTTGTTCGACTTGGTCGTTGTGGCTACCGACCGGAAACTCGTTGAGATACCGCAACGTGCCTTGGAGGACTTCGATCATGAACGGAATGTTTTCGTGATCGAGATACATGCCCATCGTGTGCCACTTGCCGTTTTTTCGATAGCTGCGTTGCACATTGATACTGCGATAGGTGCGTCCGTCGTGCGAGTTTTCAAAGACGGCTGCACTGATTCCGCCGGGCAGGCGTTTTCTGAAAACGGGTTTCTTGTTGTTTTGAGTGTTGGAGTCTGACATAAGTCGTTCCTTCCTTGGTTTAGATGACCGGCCGCGAACCACCGCGGCCTATGGCGAACTTAGAAACCCGGCTTCAGGCGGGAGCGTCAGCCTCGCTGGCAAGGACAAAATTGGGGGAAACCTTGAGGGGGAGCCGATTTTGTCCTTGCCAGTCCCGCCGCCGGGTTTAAGAACGCCATCAAAAAGGCCGAGACGGTCGCAGGCATCGGTCATCGTCCAAGTGGCAGAGGAACGAATCAGAACTCCGCACGTGACAAAGAAAGCAAACTGTTTTAGGAGTGCATGGCCGTGGCAGGGGAGACCGTTGACTTATCGACATGCAAGTCGCTATCTACAGTCACGCACAGGAAAAACGGGAGTCAGACCGATGCAGATCAATATCTCAGGTGAAACCGAACGGCTGATACAAGAGGCTATGGCAGAAGGGCGATTTGCATCGGTCGAAGAGTTCCTGCATGCAATGGCGACAACCTGGCAAAGGCAAACAACGGGCAAAATCGTGCCGATGCGCAAGCACATCAATGCGGAAACCCTCATTAAAGAACAGGGCGTCTTACCTTGCACAGAACCAGAGAATCTGGCGACGCCTATTTGGCCGAAAGAGGAGTCAACTGACGCATTCCTGCAGTTCTTGCGTCATTCTCGTGGTGACTCTTTGACACAGCGGTTATGAGCTTGGCAATAAAAACAGCCGTGTTTCCTGCAAAACAACCAGCGGCACGATGGCCGCTGGCTGTGCGACAGATGTCAGTTGCTGTTCTGAAATATCCAGGTCTCCGCGACGTCGGCGATTTTAGCAACCAAGTGTAGGTCGTCCCGACCAAAGCTCGTGGTTGAGTTCCAGGTATCATCCTTGAAGTAGAGCCGCGAGAACGTGACGTTGTGGCGTACGCCTTTTTCCGTTTCGTTTTTCCAAATCGATCCAACGATGCAACCGAAGCGAATTTCGTGAACAGGTTTGTTTTGTGACATGATTGAAGTCTCCTTCGAAAAAGTAAGGGGTTTCGTTTGTTCGAGTCACCCGATTCCTCGAACAACAAACCCCGCTTGAAGAGACCCAGGGGTAGGCTTGGCGGCAACCAAAAACATCAGGCCGAATACGCACGGCACGAGTGACCGCAGTCGGCACGCGAAGGGCACGGACGTGACGGCCACTTCCAATCGGTTGCCGACGGCAACCCAGTCAGTCAAAGAACAAGCCGATCGGAATCGTTATTAATGCGAGTAGGGGGATGCGAATAGCTTGGCCATTAGGTCGCTTGGCAACCACGCAGGTGTCTCAAATCCGCTGGCGTTGTCGAAAGAAACAAGCCGGTAAGCGCAGCCGATGCGGTTCGGCGCGGATAACCGACGTTGGAGTCGGTGTCGAATGATCGTTTTGATATCGTCCGCACTGCGAGAGGCAAATCGTTTTTCTTGCCCTCGGTGTCCGACTCGTCCATATGAGATGGAGACAGTCCAGAAGTTAAGTAGATCACGTCCAACGATGATTTCATAGCGGCGATGATGATTATGCTCGTCGCTGTGGGCTTCCAGTGCCAGTGACAAGATGTTGTCCATTTGCGCCTCCGTGCTTCGTCTGATTTCAGTGGCAACATACCCATACCGGGTTGGGGTATGCTGCATTTTTGCTTTAGTCACCACGGCACGACGAAGCCTATGCCGCAAGCGATGGCACGTCGCCGATGAACGTCGCAGCTTTGTATTTTGTTCGAGCAGCTTTGACGAACTTGGCGTCGGCTGTCACCAAAGGAATGTTCAATCGCTCGGCCATAGCCAGGTAAATACAGTCCTTCAGTGGATGACCTAGTTCGTGTGCCATCTCGCTGCCGCGAACAATATCGCGATTGTCGCCATCGAGTCGCACAACATTGGTAGCCGTGGCTTTGAGCCAGCGATGCAGCAATGATTCGGCCTGCTCGTAGTCGATGAGTTTTTGACGCAAGGCTCGAATAATTGCACCGCTTACTTCATATTGGGCAAGAGTAGGGGCGACGAGTTTCATTTCGGTTTGCGTCAAGGCGATCGCTTCGTCGGAGAACTCCTCGTACAAGAACCACTTCGTGGCAACACTGGCATCAACGACGGTCATGAGCTGCTATTGCGATCCTCGCGGATGCCCTCTGTTGAATCCGGCAATGTGCCGAATATTTCTTTGAACTGAGCCAGATGTTGCATCTGCTCACGACCAAACTGGCGTTGGCTGTCCAGAGCCGATTCTCGCAGCACCTCACGCAAGTGTTGCTCCAGCGATTGGCCAGCGAGTCTTGCAAGGTCTTGATGAACGCTGACGACCCAATCTTCGAGTTGGCGTACCTTGATCTGTCCCATTTCTGAATCCTTTCATCAAAGTTGGGTGCAAATTCAACCTTGCCACAAATAACGACCGGGGTCAATCAAATAATGACAGAGTGACACACTGGTGTCACTACGCAATTTAGCCCAATGCGCCCAATCAGGACGTTCTTAGATTTAAGGAATGGGGGCAATCGTGAAAACGACTTGACGAACGATGTGGTTAACTGATTTTCATCCATGCTGTCTATCTGATTTTGGCGTCGAACTGTCCGCAAGGGGATCGTTCAGCGGACAGTGACACCGAGTTCATCTGATCATGAAAAAACCAGGTACACGATTTCTCATTTAAGTGGTACGAATAGATTTGCAATTGAGGGAGGCTTATCGTACAGGTTGATGCATGACGAAAACGCTAATCGGGTACGCACGCTGTTCAACTGACAAGCAGGATCTGGCTGCACAACGTGCCATGCTCAAGGATTTGGGTGTTGCCCCTGATCGCATCTATGTAGATCACGGACTGACAGGAACCAACCGTGTTCGTCCGGGGTTGGATCAAGCATTGGCAGCAGTTCGTACCGGTGACACGCTTGTAGTACCCAAGCTGGACAGGCTTGCCAGGTCAGTGCCAGATGCGAGAGAGATCGCTGACCGGTTGATGGAACGCGGCGTAAAGCTGCAGCTCACCCAGACTATTTACGATCCGACTGATCCAATGGGCAAGATGTTCTTCAACATCCTGGCAACCTTTGCTGAGTTTGAGGCGGATCTGATTCGCATCCGCACGAAAGAGGGTATGGCCATCGCCAGAGCACGTGGAAAGCAACGGGGCAAGCAACCAAAACTCTCAAGCAAACAGCAACGCGAACTTCATCGGATGTATGACACCGGCGAATACTCGGTAAGCGACTTGGCCGAAGTTTTTTCTGTATCCCGTCCAACGGTCTATCGCACTCTTGCCCGACCGCAAAAAATCAAAGCAGCTGATCCTGAAGAAGCACAATACACCACTTAGCCGATCAAAAATGACGACAAACTGCGTGAAAAGTCACACTCAATGTAAATTCGCCTGCTCAAAACTACGTAGAACGATGAAGATGTCAATGCAATTGCGGGATCTCGGATTCAGCGGTCGGTGCGGTGTCGGCCTTGTTACTAGTATTGCGGGGCAAATTGCCCGGCACAATAATTCAACGATGGCCGCACAGCTCATACAGTTCGCCAAAATGGCATGGGAAAACATCGCAACCGGGGCTCGAGAAAAACGAATCGAATCCCCAGGCTTCACTTTGCGTCTTGTCGAATTCTCACCAGGCTTCATTGAACACACATGGTGTCAGAAGGCTCACTTAGGTTATATCATAAGCGGCAACTTGGCGATTCAATTCCGTGATGGCACTGTTCTGTATCAACAAGGGGATGGCATTTGCATAAATGCTGGCTGTGAGTCAGAACATAAAGCCATTGTTACGGAAGGCGTTCAATGTTTCTCGTTGAGCAAATCTGCACCGGCCATTTGCCTGATGCGGATTCTGGGCGTTGTTGCTGAATTAATTCGATTTGGACTGCTCGGCGTATCGGACCGTTTTGGTGTGCAAAAGCGAATCGTCCAGAAGGTCATTCCACATAGATCACCGATTCCGTAGTAGCAATGTGTCTTGAGAAGCCAGGGTACCTTTCTGTGTATGCTTGCTCGCCTGAACGCATTCATTGCTCAGGCCCGTGCGAAGCAATAGGTGATTTGATAGATGCTTACTTCACGTGTCAACTTTTTAGAAGCACGACTAAATGAAGCGAAATGTAGATCGGATTGAAGAACGTGTCGTGAATGCGTCTCCGGAGACAACCGTCTGGCGGTACATGCGGCTTGAGAGGTTTCTTCCGCTGTTGAAAAACAATATGTATTTCGCCCGCCCCATTCAGTTTGATGATCGGTGGGAGGGAATGTTCCCACCTTCTTATCTTCGTCAACTTCATTCAAACAACGAGACGCATCGGGATTTACCGTTGATGACTGAACACTTGGCGGCGCGGCGCAATATGCATCGGCACGCTCACTTCGTTAGCTGTTGGCATATTTCCGAATTTGAATCT
This sequence comes from Planctomycetales bacterium, assembly GCA_020426925.1. Lineage (GTDB taxonomy): Bacteria > Planctomycetota > Planctomycetia > Pirellulales > Pirellulaceae > JAGQPC01. The sequence continues at coordinate 10,848 of JAGQPC010000578.1, forward strand.
GATGCGATGTGGAGACTATATGGGTTAGCCCCAGAAGGGATTGCAATCAAGTCAACTGTCGGAGATCTGCTGGAGTGTTTTAGACCGCATGGTTCCGGCGTGGTACAGTACTACGACCAAACAGCGGACCAGCAGACATCCAACATCTTTTCTGGACCACATGATATCCTTTGGAAACGGCAGGACTTCGCATGGGAACGAGAATACCGGATCTGGTTCGATGATGACAAGATGATCGACGCGTTTACCAAGGAGGGCAACATCGCGGTTTCACAGGTCGAAGGTGAGTTCTTTCCATTTACTGACGCTCAACAGCTAATCAAAGAAATTGTTGTCGCTCCTTTTGTGAGCAACGAGCAAGTAGAAATTTTGAAGGCTGTATTAGCGCAGAATATGCGAAAATGGATGACCCAGTTGATTCGGTCTTCAAACACGGAACGAGCGTGGGAAGAGTATGCGAGGGAAAGTAAATAGTACTGTTTGTGTCCAAAAATGCTACACAACTGACGCCCGCTTGCCGGCCAATTCAATGGACGAACTCGACGGATCAGGCAGCCTCAACTGGCCTCGTCTCGACCTCAGATAACGCTTTTACAGGTGAGGTAAACCTTTGCATCGCGCGACCAGCGGCTTTACATGGGACATATTGCTTCGGCAGCACTTCCTGGGAACGGTGAAGGCCGAAACAGAACAGAAGGCATTGGAAGCAGCCTATTTCAAATTTGGTCAGCATCTGCGGGGCTTAATTCGAGCGCAACTGCGACCGATGTGACAACCGTGGCTTGAGTTAGCGACTCGGCGCTCGTGCTTGCTGATAATGGTCGTTCAGATCATTGTGGTCGGGGTAGATTTCAGATTTGTCAACGACTTCCACGTTGGCGAGAGATTCGCGAAAACTGGTCAGTAGCCGTTTGCCTGCTTCGTCGCGATCACGGTAGAGTTCGACAACTTGTGGGTCAAGTTCGTGGATGCGTTCGATGGCGCGTTGCTGCAATGCAGCCGAATTCAAGACAACAATCGTCGGGTGTGTTGGCTCGTTGTGCATCGTAGTCCAGGTTAGAAAATCGAACATTCCCTCAAATACCAAAACGCGATCGGGCTGCCCTTTGATGACGGAAATGTCTTTCGTGCCGAGCGAGCCTTTGAAGTAGGGATTGCGAAGCTCATAGCTGCCGCTGTCATTTTCGAGGCCCAGCGCGAAGTATCGTTTATCGCCGTGACGGTAATGGACTTCTTTGACGTAGGGGCTGGCAGCAACCGGATCGATTCCACGTTGCCTGAGGTAGTTGATCAGCGAACGGGCTTTTACAGGCCCAACTCTTTCAAGCTCCAGTGCTGGAGCTTTCTCAGGTCGAGGGCGTTTTGCATCGTGCACGATCGTTGGTTGGCCGGTTCCGTCTTCAAGTTGTTGTAACGCGTCGGACACCGACTTGAGCCGACAGAGCTGCATCACCAGGTCGATAATGTCGCCGCCTTTGCCTTCGCCGAAATCGTACCAGCAGTTAAGACTTCGGTTGAGCTTGAAGGAAGGCTTCGTCTCTTTGCGAAAAGGGCTCAAGTACCAGGCCTGATCACCCGATTCGCGACTCGGCGAATGACCAAGCTGACGTAGGTAGTTTTCCAACGGGATTTGTTTGGCTTGTTTGATGTTCATGGTAGCAACCTCCTTTCACTCTAAAACAAACTCATTTGCCGAGCCTGTTTAGGTCCTTGGTTGACTACTCGGCTGCGGAAGTTTTGCGACAGTGGCAGAACCGTCGACGATGTTCGCAGTGACTCACAAGCTGAATCGTTTGCCGGAGCAATACTTTCTCGATTTGAAGCAGCAACTTCAACCGGCGAAGTGCTCTCGTCTGCTTGTCGCGATTCGATGCGACGCTTCAGTGAGGCAGCGATCGGTTCTTCTGATGCCGACACGGCTTTTGAAGCAGGACGCGAAGGCTGTTCGACGTGTTTTAGAGAATTAAGCAACGACGCAATTTGCTGAGCCAGTGCACCAACGTTGCCGATTTCGTCCGAACCAACCTCTAGCGACAGCCCCTTGTTCAAGCGATCTCGCAATTCGGTGAGCTCCTTGAAAAGTACTTCCTGCTCAAATGGTCTGCCCAACCGTGCTTGATAATCCTGAAGTTGGTCTTTTGCCAACGCGAGATCATCGGTCGAGGCAGTGAGTTGCTCTTGGTAGGTGCTCGCCAAACGTTCCAATGCGTTGATCACGGCGCGGGGGCCAGGCCGCTGCCGCGAAAGAGAAGAATAGCGAGTGAAGTCGCCTTCCAGATAAACGTCGGGATTGGTGTTTGGGTGAAGGCTGAGACCGAATGTGAGTCCGCGATAACTGCCCAACGGAATCTGCCGCGGTCGGCTGACGGATTCCGGCAATGCATCCAGTTTCTGGCCAAGTGACTCCGTTTGGTGATCGTCCTGCGGCGTGCTGGAAAGCGTAGCAGTGTCATGCGTGAGTCCGGCCACTCGCTTTTCCAGTCGTTCGATCGTTTCCGGTAACTCCTTGAGTTTACGTCGGATCAGATATTGATCGTCGGTATGGTTCTTCTTGAGAATCGCCAACTTCTGGATTTCGGCATCCGCCTCGGCCAGCGTCAAAACGGCCGGATTGCCGGATGCGATCGCTTTCACCTCGGCATAGGACAACTCCTGGCCGCCAATGTCTTCGGCTCGGCGGATTCCCGTACTTCCCGTCATGATTTGCGAGATGAAGCGGGCTTTGGTTTCCAAGGCCTGCCACATATAGGCGTCAAACGATCCTTCAGTCACATAGCGATAGATTTCGACCTCTTTGTTGCTGTTGCCTTGTCGCAGAATACGACCATCCCGCTGCTCTACTTCCGCGGGTTTCCAAGGGGCATCCAGATGATGCAGAGCTACAAGTCGCTTCTGTACATTAGTACCGGTTCCCATCTTCTGCGTGCTGCCCAGTAGGATTCGTACCGAGCCGTTACGTACTTTTTCAAACAAGGCCTGCTTCTTGGCGTCTGACTCGGCATCGGTCATGGCAGCGATCTGTTCGCGTGGAATTCCACGCTCCACGAGCTTGTCGATAATTTCACTGTAGGCCGAATAGCCCCACGCAGTCGGATGAATCCCCAAGTCACAGAATACGAGCTGCGTTCCGCGAAACGATGTGGAGTCTCGCCAAATGCGTTCGACTTGATCTACCAGTGCGTTGACTTTGGAATGTGGATTTTCAGGTGCCTGGGCATCCAACATGCGGGCATCGAGTGCCAGCTTGCGGCCATCGGTCGTTATGGCCAAAGCATTGTCGACTCGCGGGTCGACCTTCGAAGATCGCAATCGATCGTAGCGTTCGACCAGTTCCTGCTGAATGGCCTTTTGTTCCTCTGACATGGGACAGGAAACAGTGATCGGCTTTCCTGTTTTCAGCTGTGGACGAGGCAGGTCCAGCATTTCTGCGGTTTGTACATCGGCGAAAAAGCGAAACATCTGCTGCAGCTCCGGCAGATTGTTAAACCGTGCAAATCGGCTGCGTGGTCTGAGGCTGGCTCCGTCAGGAGAGATTTCCATCGCTTCGACCACTTCACCGAAGGTCGCTGCCCATGCGTCGAAATGGTCGATACCTCGTTGTTGCATTCCTTCGGGATCAAGGAATCGCTGCAGGTTGAACAGTTCGACCATCGTATTGCTGATGGGCGTGCCTGTGGCAAAGGTCACGCCGTGACCACGATTCCTGTCGCTTAAGTAACGGGACTTCATGTAGAGATCAAACGCTCGCTGTGAACCGCCGGTCTGGACGCCAGCGACACGATCCATTTTCGTAGGCGTCTCCAGATTCTTGAAATAATGCGATTCGTCAATGAAGATGTGGTCGACACCCAGTTCGTCAAATACCAGCCCGTCGTCTTTCTTCTCTTCCGCCAGCAGGTTTTTCAGCTTCTCGGCATGAAACGCTTTCTGTTTCTCAATAGTTTTGATGAGATTGCGATGCGACCGGTGCTGACGAGAAGCAGCGGTGTCGGTTAATAGCTGTTCATAGCGCTCGATCTGTTCACGTAAGAAGCGAGCCTGATAGTCTTTCGACATGCCGATCCGTTCAAACGAACTGTGCGTGACGACGATTCCGTCCCAGTCGCCGCTGGCGATCTTGGCAGTGAGCCGTTTGCGGCGATCACGGCTTAAATCTTCTTTACTGGCGACCAGCAGATGGGCGTTGGGATAGAGCTGCATGAATTCACGTGAGAATTGCTCCAGCATATGATTGGGAACGACATAGACTGGCTTGTGAATGAGCCCCGCCTGTCTCATCTTCATGCCGGTCGCCGCCATAGTAAACGTTTTACCGGCACCGACGGTGTGCGCGAGCAGTGTGTTGCCACTGCTCATGCCACGCCAGATCGCGTCTTTCTGATGGGGACGCAGTTCAATCGTACGGTTCATGCCGGGAAACTGGAGATGCGATCCATCAAAGCTTCGCAGGCGGATATTGTTGTAAGTGTCGTTATAGAGACGTACGAGCCGTTCGGTTCGCTCCGGATCTTCGAATACCCAGGATTTGAATTTCTCCTTGATCTGCTTTTGTTTTTCCCTGGCGGCAAAGGTCGCTTCCTGATTGAGCACACGCTCTTCGCCTTCTGGTGTCGAGATCGTGTCATAGACGACCGGTGATTTCATGTTGAGTGCCAGTTCCAGGAGCCTGGTTCCATTAACTCTACTTGTACCGAAGTCAGACGTGGCAGCAACCGAACGCTCAGCAGAGTAGCCGACATCGACACCCCAGTGGGCGTCGCTTTTGAGGTGTGCAACACGAATCGAGTCGGGAGTCACACGGAATAGCTCGGCTGCAAAGGCCTGGATATCGGACTCGGGAATCCACGGTGCGCCGAGATTCGCATCAATATCACCGGGAAGCACATCCGGCGGCTGTACCTCCTGCAACGCCGCAACGTTACGGGCGAATTCAGCTCCAGCCTGCTCGGCCTGTTTCAATTTGACACGCACGTTACCTGATAGATACACATCGGCGGTTTCCCAGTGTTGACTTATCGGATCGCGATAGATCAAATCGCCCAGCTCGGCAATGATCTCGGCTTCTGGTTTGCCGTAGAGCGTTGAGATAAATGGCAAGTCGATCGTACCTTTTCGATCGAGTGACACCAGCAGTCCTTCCTCGGCCGAATGGACGGCATCAACGCTCGGCTTATTGCCAACGACATCCTGTCCAAAGATGGCCGTCTTCTGGGCTGTCCCCGTCATCTCGTCATAGTCTTCGAGAGCCATTACCAACATGGCATCCGGGTCATCCCGGAATTTCACCAGGTTGGGCATACGACGAATGACAGTTCCTTTGGCCGTTTCACCAAACGTGGTTTTATTGATAGGGCCGTATGTTTTAACGAAGTGATCGTAAACGTCGTTTAAGGATTGCCGCGTTGCATGTCGCTCAGATTCTGGCCAGCCCTCGTTTTGAGATTGTAAAACCAACCGGGCTGCATCGCGGAGCTGGAGCAGCGCCGCCAGACGTTTTCCCAGGACGCCTTCATTAGAATTCAGTGTCGTTTTACCGTGACTAACCGGTTCTGCCGCTCCATCGACGATCTGGCAGATCGTTCCATCGTCACTTACGAAAAAGCTTCCTTCGGTGATGTGCGATTCTGGCGGGGGACGGGTAAAGCGAGCGGGAACAGGCTCGTCCTTAGCCGGAGCAACGCTTGCGAATTCTGGCAAATATTCAATTGCAGCTTGTAGTTGT